>CAUTTK010000111.1:0-3982 GCA_963541475.1 uncultured Streptococcus sp.
GCCTGGCTTTGCTTAGTAAAATCAAGAACCTCACGGGGATCATCTGCCATGACAGGTTTACATCCCAGAGCCAAAATCCCATTTGCTAGCATCTCACAAGAAATCTCATTGGTAATGCAGTGAATGAGGGAAGTCGTTCCCAGAGGAAAAGGATTTGTCAATGCCTGCATCAGTCTATCCTTTCACCAAAGAAATATCCCTGCACTTTTTTAAAGAATTCCTGCTTGATTAAAAATCGAAAGGCAATAAAGGAAATCGCTGTACCGATTAAGGTTGCTCCGAAAAATCGAGGAGTATAGATAAACCAGCTGAGTTTAGCAGCCGATCCTGTAAAGAGTACCATAACAGGATAGGAAACAATAGAACCAATAACACCTGTTCCCAAAATTTCTCCAAAGGCAGAAAAGTGAAATTTTCGACCATACTTATAAAAGAGACCTGCTAGAAGGGCTCCAAAAGTCGCTCCTGTGAGAGCTAAAGGCGGAATCCCTTGAGTCGTCATACGGATAAAGGCTGTCACTGTAGCCATAGCCAAAGCATAAACAGGTCCCATCATGATTCCTGCTAGAATATTGACTACACTAGACATTGGCGCCATACCCTCAATCCGAAAGATAGGCGTAAGGACTACATCAAGGGCAATCATCATAGATAAAATGGTTAATTTGTGAACTTGTAATTGGTGCTTTCTCATGTTTCTATTCTTCTCCTTTTTCTAAAGACTGTAGATCACTCTTCCATGTCTGGTGTTGGTAAGCCATTTCCCAAAACTTAGCTTCCATATGAACACTGATGTGGAAGGCATCTAGCATTTTTTGCTTGTCTGTCTCGTCACTTTCTCGATAGAGTTGATTGACTAGCTCAGACTCATCTTTTATTTGCTGTTCGAGTTCATCCGTAATATAAGTTTCAATCCATTGTTGGTAGAGAGGATTTGGTGATGGTTTAAGATTAAGTGATTTGCCTATATCATGATATAACCAAGGACAAGGAAGTAAACTTGCAAAAGCGATGGCTAGATTTGCTTCTTCAAATTGACGATAAATATGAGAGATATAATGATAGCAGGTGGGAGCGATTGGATGTTGCTCCATTTCCTGATCGCTGATTTCCAATTCCTTGAAAAATTGTTGGCGGATAAATAACTCACCCTCCACTAGACTCTGAGCATTTTGTTTCAAGAGTCTCTTCATCTCTTGGTTTGAAGTCTTTTCAGCCAAGAGATGATAGGCTTCTGAGAAGGCCTTCAAATAGTAAGCATCCTGAATCAAGTAGTAGCGGAAAATGGACGGGTCTAAATTCCCCTCTTGCAACTGTAAAACAAAGGGGTGATGAAAAGAAGCCTGCCAAGCTTCCTTGGATAATTCCATCGCAATATCTGTAAATTCCATAATAACTCCTTTATAAAAATAGACTGGTTTGAAGCAATAAAAAGAACAGCAGGTAGATGAATATTGTCCTTTGAGGAATATAAAAAGTCCGATAGGGATTCTCCACCTGTGCATGTTCGTCATATCCATGCGCCGACAGGGCTCTCAGGTAAAGATGGCGCCACCTAAAGACTGTCATCAAAACCTTGCTGTAAATCAAGGGAGACCAAAAATGCAGTTCTTGACCGCGTAATAAGCAAGCTTCCTTGAGGGACTTGATTTCTTGCTGAATGAGGGGGAAGGAATTGAATACCACAATCAAGGCATAGGACCAAGAGCGTGATAACCCCTTTTGAGCCAAGTACAAGAGAAGCTCTTTTAGGGAAATAGAGGAAACAAAGACAAGGCCGATACAAACTGTCACAAAGGCCCTCGTTCCAAGCATCACTGCCTGCGAAGTATCCCCATGCAAATGAACTGCCCAGTAGTTGGCAAAGGCTGGTAGAATAGCTAATAAAAGCATCCAAACCATCATACGAAACTTACGGTAAAAACTCATATAGACCATGCAAAAGAAGACGACCGATAAATTGAGAGTAACCGATGGAACAAAGGAGGTTTCCAAGGATAAAATCAGCAAGAAGAGACTGATAATCGGTGTCTGAGTTGCTACTTTGACCATACTATCTCACCTCCCTTTGAGCATTGCTACTCTGAGATGTGATTGGTTTGGTAATTGTCACTGCTTTCACATGACTGAGACCCTGACTAGTCATCTCAATCCAATAATCAACCACAGAGATCAAGGGATCCAAACGATGGCTAATGATCAGAAAACTTCTTCCTTGATTCCTCTCCTCCACAATCCACTGACAAAAATAATGGCAGGCTCTATCATCCAAACCTGCAAAAGGTTCATCCAGCAAGATCACAGACGCCTTGCTGGTCAAGATGGTCAAGAGCTGGAGAATCTTTTGCTGGCCACCACTTAATTGATAGGGACTCTTATCAAGTTCCTTCTCCAGATCAAAATATCGTAAAGCTTGAAGAATCCGCTGATTTCTTTCAGAATCAGCTCCATCTAATTGAAGTTCCTCTCGCAGACTTACTCTGATAAACTGCTTCTCAGCTTCCTGAACAACACCCGTCAGGTCACGATACAAACTCTTTTTCTTTTTCAGGACTGTCCCCTTCAAGGTAATGCGCCCCTTATACTTTTGAAATTGAAGAATGGAGCGAAAGAGGGTTGATTTCCCGACACCATTATCACCCAAGATACAGGAAATTCCTTGGTAAAATGTGAAATCAGCAATCGAAAAGAGAGAGCGCTTATCCAGCTCACAAGTCATTCGATCCATATGGAATAGTTCTGGACTAGAAGCAACTTCCTTTGAAGCAACCTTTATCATCTCAGAGGTAGGGATTTGAAACACTTCCCTTAGTTGGCCATCTCTTAGCTCCACCATATGGTCGATATAGGCTTCATAGTCTGTTAAATCATGGTCGCACAGGATGACTGTCTTCCCATTAGAGGCTAACTCTTTTAGAATCTCCAATATCTCTATCCTACTCTTGCGGTCAATGGAAGCGAAGGGCTCATCTAGGAGATAGACCCTAGGATTCATAGCAAAGAGAACTGCCAGTGCAGCCTTTTGCTTTTCCCCACCTGATAAGTGATGGATGGGACGGTGCAAAATCGCCTTGCAGCGACATTGCTGGACAACCTCTGCTATTTTAGAATCAATTTCCTGAACGGGATGCCCGATATTTTCCAAGGTAAAAATCAGCTCCTCAAACAAGTTCTCCATGGTAAATTGATGATTGGGATTTTGAAAGAGAATCCCAACCGTCTGGACACGTTCGATGATAGAAAGCTGACTGACCTCACTCCCATCTATCAAAACTTGACCGCTATAGGGAAGAGAACTGACTTGGGCAATCATTTGAAAGAGACTCGATTTTCCTGAACCACTGCTTCCAACTAACAAGGTAAAGTCTTGCGCATGAAAAGTAAAATCAAGCGGCTCAGAGAAGATTGGGGACTGAATCGCTCGTAGTTCCAGCCCCATCTATGCCTTCCCTCCAGCTGCAAACTGATGATAGAGTTTGACAATAGCACGAACCAAAATTGTACAGAAGAAAAAGACGGAAATAAAGCGCACCACAAGCAAGGAAAGCACAAAAGGAAGGGAGAAGGCATAGTAGCCTAACTTAATGTATTCATAGACAAAGCTAACAAGCGTAATCCCAATACTATTGGCAGTTAGAGAGAGCCAACTTTCATAGCGATTCTTGGTTACGATAAAACCAAGTTCACTTCCCAAACCTTGAACCAAGCCAGACAAAAGGGCACCTAGACCGAATTGGCTACCATAAAGGACTTCAGCAAGTGCAGCTAGCACTTCTCCAATCGTTGCACTTCCCACTCTTGGAACAAAAATGGCAGCAATAGGCGCAGCCATACACCAGAGACCAAAGAGGATTTCATTGGCAAAGGCCTGTAAACCAAGAGGGGCTAAAATCAGAGTGAGGATATCAAACAGATAACCTGAACCCACAAAAACGCCACCAAAAAAGATAGACAAGAAAGCAAGTAAGATAACATCTTTTAA
>CAUTTK010000112.1:0-3869 GCA_963541475.1 uncultured Streptococcus sp.
GTGAATTGGTATCATGTTTCCTGATCCAAGTAACTGATGATATGAACTCTATCGGTCGTTCTATCAACTCAGCTCTTCAACTTTCACGTATCGGTGGTGGTGTGGGGATTACCCTTAGCAATCTTCGTGAAGCTGGTGCACCTATCAAAGGCTACGAAGGAGCAGCTTCTGGTGTCGTACCAGTCATGAAACTCTTCGAAGACAGCTTCTCTTACTCTAACCAATTGGGTCAACGTCAAGGTGCTGGGGTTGTTTACCTCAACGTCTTTCACCCAGATATCATCGCCTTCCTTTCAACTAAGAAAGAAAATGCCGATGAAAAAGTTCGTGTTAAGACCCTTTCACTTGGTGTTGTAGTACCCGATAAATTCTACGAATTAGCACGTAAAAATGAAGAAATGTATCTCTTCAGTCCTTACTCTGTAGAGCTGGAATACGGTGTGCCATTCAACTATATCGACATCACTGAGAAATACGATGAACTAGTCGCAAATCCAAATATCCGCAAGACAAAAATCAAGGCGCGTGATTTGGAAACTGAAATCTCTAAATTGCAACAAGAGTCTGGCTACCCTTATGTAGTCAACATTGATACGGCTAATCGTGCAAACCCTGTTGATGGAAAAATTATCATGAGTAACTTGTGTTCTGAGATTCTTCAAGTCCAAGAACCAAGCTTGATCAACGATGCTCAAGAATTCCTTCAAATGGGAACGGACGTTTCATGTAACCTTGGTTCAACCAACGTAGTTAACATGATGACCTCACCTGACTTTGGTCGTTCTATCCGTGCTATGGTTCGTGCTCTTACTTTCGTTACGGATAGTTCGCACATCGTGGCTGTACCTACGATTGACCATGGAAATAGCCAAGCTCACACCTTTGGTCTTGGTGCTATGGGACTTCACAGCTACCTTGCCCAACAATTGATTGAATATGGATCGCCTGAGTCTGTTGAGTTTACAAGCATCTACTTTATGCTTATGAACTACTGGACTTTGGTTGAGTCAAACAATATCGCGCGTGAACGTGGTATTACCTTCCATAACTTTGAAAAATCAGACTATGCTAAGGGAAGCTACTTTGACAAGTATATGACAGGCGAGTTTGTTCCAAAATCAGACCGCGTTAAAGAACTCTTCAAAGATGTCTTTATCCCAAGTGCTGCTGACTGGGCTGAACTTCGCGACAAGGTTCAAGCAGATGGTCTTTACCACCAAAACCGCCTTGCTGTAGCGCCAAATGGTTCTATCAGCTACATCAACGATGTTTCTGCCTCTATCCACCCAATTACGCAACGTATTGAAGAACGCCAAGAGAAGAAAATCGGTAAAATCTACTACCCTGCTGCTGGCTTGTCAACAGAAACCATTCCTTACTACACTTCTGCCTACGACATGGATATGCGTAAGGTGATTGATGTTTACGCTGCTGCAACTGAGCACGTGGACCAAGGACTTTCACTTACCCTCTTCATGCGTAGTGACATTCCAAAAGGACTTTACGAATGGAAGAAAGAAAACAAACAAACGACACGTGACTTGTCTATCCTTCGTAACTATGCCTTTAACAAGGGTATCAAGTCTATCTACTACGTCCGTACCTTTACAGATGATGGTGGAGAAGTCGGTGCTAACCAATGTGAAAGCTGTGTGATTTAATCTTTGCTTGAGAAAACTACATTTTCTCAGATTAGCGATTCATTTACCACACTAAACTAAGCTGGAACAAACATCTATACTATGAAATAAAAGTCGGTCTTCCGACTTTTTGTACGATACTCCTCTAGATTTATGATAAAATAGAGGTAATTGTGAAATCACAATACTAAATACAGAAAGAGATTTCAAATGGAAACTTACTACAAAGCCATTAACTGGAATGCCATTGAAGATGTCATCGACAAATCAACTTGGGAAAAGTTAACGGAGCAATTCTGGCTCGATACACGTATTCCCTTGTCAAACGACTTGGATGACTGGAGAAAGCTATCAAACAAGGAAAAAGACTTGGTCGGAAAAGTCTTTGGTGGTTTAACACTTCTCGATACTATGCAATCTGAAACAGGGGTTCAGGCCCTTCGCTCGGACATCCGTACACCGCATGAGGAAGCTGTCTTCAACAACATCCAATTTATGGAATCTGTCCATGCAAAATCTTACTCATCAATCTTTTCTACCTTGAATACCAAGGCTGAGATTGAAGAAATTTTCGAATGGACTAATACCAATCCTTATCTACAAAAGAAGGCTGAGATTGTCAATGAAATCTACCTCAACGGTAGCCCACTTGAAAAGAAAGTTGCCAGCGTCTTCCTTGAAACCTTCCTCTTCTATTCAGGTTTCTTCACTCCCCTCTACTATCTTGGTAACAACAAACTAGCTAACGTTGCGGAAATCATCAAACTGATTATTCGTGATGAGTCTGTTCACGGAACCTACATCGGTTACAAATTCCAACTTGGTTTCAATGAATTACCTGAAGAAGAGCAAGAAAAACTCAAAGAATGGATGTACGACCTGCTCTACACTCTTTATGAAAATGAAGAAGGCTATACAGAGAGCCTCTATGACGGTGTTGGTTGGACGGAAGAAGTTAAAACCTTCCTTCGCTACAATGCTAATAAGGCACTCATGAACCTGGGACAAGATCCACTCTTCCCAGACTCAGCAGATGATGTCAATCCAATCGTCATGAACGGTATTTCAACAGGAACTTCTAACCACGACTTCTTCTCTCAAGTCGGAAATGGTTACCTTCTTGGTGAAGTTGAAGCCATGCAAGACGATGACTACAACTACGGTTTGGACTAAGTCAACTATTTCAGAAGCGATAACAAATATCATGGTTTGTTTAAAACAACCATGATATTTTTGTTTTTGTTTTCTTTTGTTTTTTAAATTGATTGATTGAACACTTTATGATAAAATAGTAGTAGAAATAGAGGTGATAAGGATGTTAAAGCAGGAAAAACTAGATAATATTCTAGAAACGGTAAATACAAAGGGGACTATTACTGTAAAAGAAATCATGACTCGCTTGGATGTGTCTGATATGACTGCTAGACGCTACTTACAAGAGTTAGCTGACAAGGATTTACTTGTTCGGGTGCACGGGGGAGCTGAAAAAATTCGCACAGGTTCCATTTTAAACAATGAACGCTCCAATATTGAAAAACAAAGTTTACAGATTGCAGAAAAACAAGAAATCAGCCGTTTTGCAGGCCATTTAATTGATGAGGGTGAAACTATTTTTATTGGCCCAGGGACAACCTTGGAATCTTTTGCCCGTGAACTTCTAATCGATAATATTCGTGTTGTAACAAACAGTTTACCAGTCTTTCTCATCCTAAACGAACGAAAACTAACAGATTTGATTTTAATTGGTGGAAACTACCGCTCTATCACTGGAGCCTTTGTGGGAACACTAACCTTGCAAAACTTGGCCAATCTCCAATTTTCTAAAGCCTTCGTTAGCTGTAATGGTATTAAAGACAATGCGATTGCGACCTTTAGTGAAGAGGAAGGCGAATCTCAACGCATCGCCCTCAATAATTCCAATAAAAAATACTTACTAGCTGACAATAGTAAGTTCAATAAATTTGATTTTTATACCTTCTATAACATCTCAGATATTGATACCATCGTTTCAGATTCTAAACTGAGCAAAGAAACCTTCGACCAACTTTCAAAACAAACAAAAATTATTCTTTCTAGACCATAAAACGATCCCCACCGATTAGTGGGGATTTTTGTCAACAATTTAATCAATAATCTGAGTTTCCGTTACTTTCTTGTACCAATGAGCTGATTTTTTAGGATAACGTTCTTGAGTTTCAAAGTCTACATAAAAGAGACCGTAGCGTTTTT
>CAUTTK010000113.1:0-3861 GCA_963541475.1 uncultured Streptococcus sp.
CAACACTAATAGCTAGTGCTTGAGAACTTAAGGTTTCCTTGCTTTCACTAATCATGGTTAGGATGTGTAAGGCTACCGAAAATTTTGTATCCATCTGAATCCCTCTCTTAATAAACTTGTATCAGGAACAAGAACAAGTATATCAAAAATAAAAAGAAAAGCAAGACTTTTGTTTTAAATTTAAAAAAATTTTTTGAAGAGTGTTTTAAGATTAAAGATGTCTGGAAAGGAAGTTGATAAACAAATGTGGGACAAATCTGACTTAGACAAGCAAAAAAACCTTGTAAATCAAGGCTTTTCCTGTTGTATTTAGATGCCCCCTACAGGGATCGAACCTGTGACCCACGGATTAAGAGTCCGCTGCTCTGCCAGCTGAGCTAAGGAGGCAAATAAAAAAGCTGTATTGGTGCCGAAACTTCACGGTTTGTATTGAACCCGCGCAATTAAGCAGGTGGGCAACTCGCTCTAACTGAAGCTGTTTCCGTGTGAGACGGCCTACATGCTGTTAGAAGACTTTTGTTTCCCTAATAATACAAAAAATAGTCGGTCAACACTTAAGTGTGAAGTCGTACACCACAGCGTTTCTATGTTTATATGATACCACTTTTTCAAAAAAAATCAAGAGGAAAGTGCAATTTTTTGAAAAGGATTTCAGATTTTTCGCAAACGGTCGATAGCTTCCTTTCTTTGAGCCAAAGCCCGTTCATATTTACCAGTATCTTCTGCTTGGAAATAGTGATGATTACGAATTTTTTCTGGCAGATAGTCTTGCTTGACCCAATTTCCAGGATAGTTGTGTGGATAGAGATAGTCTTGGGCATTCCCCAGTTCCTTGCTTCCGCTGTAGTGTCCATCACGCAGGTGTCGCGGAATAGGCAAGTGCCCTGATGTTTTGAGGTCAGCAAGTGCCATATCCATAGCTACATAGGCTGAGTTGGATTTTGGAGAAAGGGCCAAATCAATGACGACATTGGCAATGAGAATGCGGGCTTCGGGGAAACCAATCCTTTGTGCAGCATCCAGAGCAGTCACGGTATGAATTTGGGCCTCAGGATTGGCCAAACCGATATCTTCATAGGCGATAACAGTCAAGCGACGAGCGAGACTTGGCAAATCACCAGCCTCAATCAAGCGAGCAGCATAGTGAAGACTGGCATCAACATCTGAGCCACGGATAGACTTTTGCAGGGCAGATAGAACGTCATAGTGACCGTCTCCATCCTTGTCCATGGTAATGTAGCTCCGCTGCAGGCTATTTTCCATGATGTCTAGAGTGATATGGCGGTTGCCCTCGTCATTCTCAGGGGTAGAGAGAACGGCCAAGTCTAACGAGTTAAAGGCAGAACGTAGATCTCCGTTTGTAGAAGTTGCGATGAAATCCAGCGCATCCTCATCTAGTTCTACTGGAAAATCAAAACCACGTTCAGGGTTACTTAGAGCTATCTGAAGAGCCTCTTTGACGTCTTGGTTAGACAGAGGTTCCAACTCAAAAATTTGAACACGGCTACGAATGGCAGGAGTGACAGAAAAGAAAGGATTTTCAGTCGTAGCGCCAATCATGATGACCAGACCACTTTCCAAGAGAGACAAGAGGAAGTCTTGCTTGGTTTTATCTAGTCTATGAATCTCGTCTAGTAATAGGACGAGACCACCAGAGAATTTAGCTTCTTCAGCGATTTCTTGCAATCGCTTTTTACTATCAACTGTCGCATTGAAAGTTCGAAAGGCATACTTGGTCGTTCCAGCGATGGCAGAGGCAATACTGGTCTTGCCGATTCCTGGAGGTCCGTAGAGAATCATGGAAGACAGGCGGTTGGTTTCCACCATGCGACGGATGATTTTTCCAGAGCCGACTAGATGCTTCTGACCGATGACCTGGTCGATGGTTTTAGGGCGCATGCGAAGCGCAAGATTGTCTGGCATAGCAGTCCTTTCTAACGTGGATTTTAGTGTCATATTTTTTGAGTGGCATAACTCATCTAATATATCTTACTATGTCCATTCTAGCCTATTAGTTGTGATATTTCAATGGTTTTGTAACATTTGGGGAGTGAGATAGAATCTTTTTGACCATTTAATTTGATGAGGAAAGATATCAGTATGACAGAATTAATTTTCCTTAAAGCTCAAAATATGATAGCTGAGCCTAAAGAAGAGGAATTGCTGACTTATGAAATAATATTGCTAAATATTATTGTATGAATTATAATGAAGGAGAGGTGATAAGTAATGGAATTCCCAAGTCAGGAAATTTTGATTTTTACAAAACAAATTCGTCATTGGATTCTTAGTGATCAAGTTATCTCAGGAAAAAGACAATTTTTCTTCCGTGAAGATACTCCAAAAGAGATTTTAGATTTGTACGAAAAAATTAAACCTAAACTTGATTTTGCTTACCAAGAAGCTCATTTTAATCATAATGGGTCGAAAAAATATGAAAAATAAAATAGTTGATGTTTTTAAAGTAGCAAATCGCCTCCTTGTAATAACTGTTGAAAATCCTGATTTCGAAGACTTGAGAGTTAATCATACTCAATGAAAATCAAAGAGCAAACTAGGAAACTAGCCGCAGGCTGTACTTGAGTACGGTAAGGCGATGTTGACGTGGTTTGAATTTGATTTTCGAAGAGTATCAGTTTGTAAAAATTGGAGATAAAAGGTATAGGGTACGCAGTGTTCCTATGATTCATTCAACTCCGCCTCAGTCTGTCTTAAATCGAGATACTTTTACAATTGACTATACAGATGATGAATTGCTCGATAAAGAAGTAGTATTTACTACTCAATAGAAAAACAGGTATGCATAAATTAGCTTCCCCTAGAACCACATCTAGGGGCTTTTATGTATAAGAGAATAATAAGTATTACTCCTTTACAATACGTGTAGCACGTGTTATAATGGTGTTGTCAGGAGGTAAAAGCGCTATGCCTATGACACAAAAAGAGATGGTTAAACTCCTTACGGCTCATGGTTGGATAAAGACTAGAGGCGGTAAAGGTTCCCATATTAAAATGGAGAAGCAAGGGGAAAGACCTATCACAATCCCTCATGGTGAACTGAATAAGTACACTGAAAGAGGGATAAGAAAGCAAGCTGGTTTATAAAATTCAGCCCCTGCTTTTTGATATGGAGGTAGTGAGATGTTAGTTACGTATCCAGCTTTATTTTATTATGACGATACAGATGGGGTAAAATCGACTTATTTTGTCCATTTCCCAGATTTTGAATACTCAGCTACACAAGGTGCGGGGATTTCTGAGGCTTTGGCTATGGGTTCGGAGTGGTTAGGGATAACTGTCGCAGATTTGATAGAGAGTGATGGAGAGTTACCTCAGCCATCAGATATCAATAGCTTGTCTTTAATTGATAATGATCCTTTTAAAGATGATGAAGATTTCGTGTCAACCTATAACCTTGATAAATCTTTTATTTCTATGGTGTCTGTTGATGTATCAGAATATCTAGGAAGTCAGGAACCAATTAAAAAGACCTTGACCATACCAAGGTGGGCAGATAAGTTGGGACGAGAAATGGGACTTAACTTTTCTCAGACTTTGACAGACGCTATTGCAGATAAGAAAATTCAAGTCTAAGATTAAGTGTGGCATCGTGGTAATAGTCAATAAAAAAAGCACGTCTAATTGTGCTAGTTACTTGTCTATTGATCTTATAGATTTGCTAGCCCTTTCGAGGGCTTTTTGTGTTGAGTTTTTGGAAAAAATAAGGAAATCGGATTTTTAAGAAAATCACTAATACCAAGGGTTTAAATGAGGCGATATGGTATAATTAGGACATGAAATAATTTTGTGGTAAGATGGTAGTATCTATTTTAGCATATTTCCGAGCAATCGGGGCGATTT
>CAUTTK010000114.1:0-3848 GCA_963541475.1 uncultured Streptococcus sp.
TAGCTAGTAGGTTATTGTTCGTTACGATACTAAGCAAACTGGCCACGAATTGCTGACCATTCCCATTTACCACTTCTGAGAACTTCTGTTTTACTGCTGGTGAGTTAAAAAATTGTTTGTGTGTTAGTTCGTTCGTCATTTTGTCTTTCTCCTTAAATTGTGTAAAGCTCTTCGCCTGTTTCATCGTCACAAATTCCTAGACCGCCAAATTCTCTAACTTCTCTAGCAAAACGGTTCCAGTGTTCTACATTTTGAAAATATGTTGATTCTGATATTTGTTCGTAACTCATTTTATTCCCATCCTTCTTTTAGTAATTAAACATTGTTCCACAGTATCCAGCTTCTTCTAATGCTAATCGGTTCAAATAGTGTGACATATCGCTAACACTCATTTTTCTAACCATTTTCTCGGTTAGATAATCGCCATCAATTTCTTCTCTCATTGCCTCTCTAAGTTCTTGTTTCCATTTTTTGTAATATAATCGTTTTTTCATTTCTTTCTTCCTTTCGTTTTCTTCAAATTCCAATTTTCACGTTTTATACGTCTATTTTCGTTTTGCAATTTTAAAATAATATTTTGTTGCTCGTTGATAATTTCTCCGAGTTCTCGGCCAAGATGAATATATTCAGCTCGCCAGTTATCGATTTCTGCGTGTAGTTCATGAATCATATTTCATCACCCACATATCGATACTGCCCACATCCAACATAGATGTACTGGCTAGAGTCAAGTTCTTCTCGTTCCTCAGGTGGTTGCATTATATCTCTGTCATAATCAAACATGCGCATACACCTTTCCAAGTTCCAACACTCGTTTCACATATTTGGCCTTGGATGTTAGTCCAAGATCCAGCAATTCGTTTTTTTCTTCATGATTGGCCAAAAGCCATACACGGTTTTCAAGTTCAATTCTAGTCATTAGCGTCTCCTTTGCTCTATCCCAAATACTTTGTATAGCGTGCTCTTCGTGGTTCTGGTAAGGCTAATGGCTCAGGACGCAAGCCTTGAGGCGGTTCGTTGTCAAATGTGAATCCAGGGAACTCTCTACGGGTATTCTTGCGAATTTCTTGACGTTCAATCTCACGACCCATTTCAAGCAATTCATTACAAGTTCTAATCACTTGCGTATCATACTCTTCTTGCAATCGTCTTTCTTCCTCTTTTTGCTTTTCTAACTGATGAGCTAGAAACCCTGCGCTGATAAATCCTAAAAGCACTGCACCAGTTCCTAAAAGCTGGTTGATTAATGGTGGTTCAAACATTATTCTTCCTCCTCGTCTACTTCTGGCAAATTCTCTTTAATCGCTCGTTCTGGATCCATGCCATTTAATACGTCTTTGATGACATGTGAGATGTCGTGGATTACTTTCAATGGCTTTTCTAACTCATTAGGTAGCCCTAAAAGTTTTACAGTTAGCAATCCAAGCATAGATAATTTATGTAGCTTCTCTTGTAGCTGTTCAATGCGTTCAATTTTTTCCTGTTGCGCTTTGATAATTTGGTCTTTGTCAATCATTGTTTTTCTCCTCTAAATCTTTAATTTTTGTTAAAAAATTTATGCCGTTTCTTCTAATTAGCAGTACGTTGCCAATTGTTGTGATACCATTGAATTACGGCATCCCTTGGATATTTCTCACGTTTTCCTTTTATCCGTGGAAAATCCTGATGACTATTAAAACGATCATCAAACGTTCCTGTGTCTCTTGTGCCAAGTAACATCTCAGAACATTGTGACTTATTTAATTCCATCGGATAACGTTTCTTTTCATCTGTGATGACGTTCATCACTTTTAAAGTTCTATCCATCAATCCAGCTTCAAACTGGTCTAATAATTGATTCATTAAGTCATTCATGATATAATTTCCTTGAATAATTTTGTTGAGCGCCTGATTCCCGTCAGGTGCTTTTTGTTTTATCTTAGACAGAAAGTCTAATCTTTGACAGGTTTGGCTTTTAATTCAATTTCAATAATACTAAGTCGATCGATTGCTTCTTGCAATTCTTCGGCTTTTTTTGATACTTCTTTACAGGCTTCCTTTAGTTCTTCAATACCAGAAACTTCAACATTAAGCCGATATCCTATTGGCCTCATTTCATACCCTCGTTTTACTTTCCAGCGCCCTGAGCTCAATCTCATGGCTGACTTGTTCCAATAGCTTCTCACACGCTATTTTTGCTTCTCTGTACGTTTTAGATTCGCTGATGAAGTAATCAGCAAGTTCAATGACTTTATCTTCCATGATTTTCTCCAAAAATCGGTCTCAAGACCGATGTGCCTCCTTCAAAAACAGCATATATTTATATTATCCTTAACAAGAAAGGAGCTGATGCAAATTGGCAAAATTTTTGAAGGGGACTGTGGTTCAGTGATTCAGTTTGGCTAGGTAACCAACACGTTTTTACTGCGAGTGTGACTGCACGGAGCCTGTCGCTGACTATAAGAGGGACTGCAGCTCTGCTTATAGCGGGACTGACAGACAACTACCGAGCGGCACTCAAAGACTAGCCAAACCACGTTGATTGCAGTGCTGGACGCATGACCAGCGAAGTTTCAACCAGTCGCTTTACACCGACTGTGAAACCTTATCAAAGTATGCAAGTCTTGACCTAGTGTAAAGTAGGTTAAGACTTTTTTATTGCTCAGGAACTTGTGAATCGTTCAAAGAAATCTTAGAGTCAATCTCGTCCACTTTCTCAGCAATATATGTCACGGTCCTCAATATCTCATTGAGGGCTGTTCTTTCTAATTCGTTCATTCTATTCTCCTTTCTTAACGAGGTAATTCTGATGAAATTAAATCCTCATTTCAAATCAGCTTAGCAATAAATTTTAAGTAGACAGTAGCATGGTTGCTTTCAGCCGTGCTTTTTGTTTTGATTGCTTGCACACCTTTTAATTTCTGGTTATTCAAATAAATACCATCTTCTCTTATTTTGAGTTCATTCATCCGTACTCCACCTTTTTTGATATAATTTAGCTATCTCATACGAAAGGAGTACAACTATGATTACTTGTCACATCATGATTAATGGTCGTGTTGAACCTCTATCAATGACATTGCCTGCTGTTCCTACTATCGGTTCCGTCATTGCTAAGTCAGCAGACCATAAATCTGAGCATTACTTAGTGAAATGCGTTGAGTATGTCAACGGACATGATACTGTCAATCTACATGTTCAACCATTTCCTAACCAAATCAGTGCTGTCAACGCTGTTGATGGTTTCAGGAATAGCAGATAACTCTACTATCTTGACCCAGTAGCTATCTAGCACTTTCTTATCAACGTAGACCGCTTGTTCGCATAAACCGATGTGCCCATCAATGACCATCGCTCTACGGACAAGTAGGTCTTTTTCTGTTTCCAGTTCAATACGTCCAGCAATATTGCCAGAGATTTCAAGGTACTTGCCTGGTTCTTCCATCTCTACTCCTTTCAAACCAAAGTCCTAAATTAGAAATTTTAAACTTCTCTCTTTTATTTATTTAGAGAAGTAGGACTTGTTGTTAATTAATATTTATTGTTAGTTAATACTTGTTGTTAGTTAGTATTTATTAGTGCCTAAATTTTCTGATTTGTAAAATACAGATTTGTAAAATACAGATTTGTAAAAATCGGAAATGTAAATTCTAACCTGTGGATAACTTAGATATACTTTCATTCAATCTCTGTTTCATGATTTCAAATTGAAAATCGGATATTTTTACATCTGAGAAAAATCTGAAAACACGAACTCCTTTACCACGTCCCATGCCTTTTTTTACAATTCGTAGGTATCCATTTTTTTCTAATATTTTGAAGTAGCTATCAACTGTGTCTCGACTAACACCTTTTCGTTTAGCTATTTC
>CAUTTK010000115.1:0-3817 GCA_963541475.1 uncultured Streptococcus sp.
TTTCTCAACAAAGAGATAGGCTGCTGGACAGGTCAAAGTATTCTTAATCGTCAAATGGTTGATTTGATGGATCTTTTTGCGATCTGTATGAGGGAACTCTCGACAGGCCTTTGGACGAACTTCATAGATGGAACAGAGATTATCTCCTCCTAGAAAGGGACAAGGCATGGATTTAAAAACCTTATCACCATCTTCATCTACCTGAAGGAATTCAGCCTCAAAAGCTGGTAATTTCATCTTAAAATACTTGGCGATTCGTGTAATATCCGCTTCTTTAAAGTCCGGTCCCAATGTCTTACAACAGTTGGCACAGGCAGTGCAATCAATCTCCTCAAAAACTTCTTGGTGAATCTGCTGGGCTATCTTGTCTAGGTTTTTAGGAGGTTTTTTCTTTAGATTGGCTAAAATTTTACGGTGCTCCTTTTGCTTTTGCAAGGCTAGCTGATGGTAATACTCAATATCAATTTCTTTAGACATAATTTCTCTCTTATTCTAATTACTTCCCCTTATTATATCATGCCTCTGTTCCATTGAAAAGTAGACTTTATAGGACAATACTTTTCCAAAATGCGTCAAAAAAACCTTGCAACTAAGTTGCAAGGACATTTCGATTAATCAAAGTTAACGTATTCTTTTTGAAGTTCAAGAACTTCTTCCATTGTTGAACACTCTGTAAGGGCACGGTTAGCGTACTCTTCCATCTTAGCAGTGTCCAATTTCTTCATCAAGCTACGTGTACGAAGTACAGATGTTGCTGACATAGAGAATTCATCCAAGCCCATTCCGACAAGAAGTGGAACAGCTTTTTGGTCACCAGCCATCTCACCACACATACCAGCCCATTTACCTTCAGCGTGAGCTGCCTTGATAACGTTGTTGATCAAGCGAAGGATTGATGGGTTATATGGTTGGTAAAGGTATGAAACTTGTTCGTTCATACGGTCAGCAGCCATTGTGTATTGGATCAAGTCGTTTGTACCAATTGAGAAGAAGTCAACTTCTTTAGCAAATTGGTCTGCAAGCATCGCTGCTGCAGGGATTTCAATCATGATACCAACTTGGATATCATCCGCAACTGCAACACCTTCAGCAAGAAGGTTTGCTTTTTCTTCTTCATAAACTGCTTTAGCTGCACGGAATTCTTTCAAAAGGGCAACCATTGGGAACATGATACGCAATTGACCATGAACAGAAGCACGAAGAAGGGCACGGATTTGTGTACGGAACATTGCATCTCCAGTTTCAGAAATAGAGATACGAAGGGCACGGAATCCAAGGAATGGGTTCATTTCATGTGGCATATCGAAGTAAGGAAGTTCCTTATCTCCACCGATATCCATTGTACGAACAACCACTGGTTTACCATTCATTCCCTCAAGAACAGCTTTGTATGCTTCATACTGCTCATCTTCAGTTGGGAAGTCTTGAGAATCCATGTACAAGAACTCTGTACGGTAAAGTCCAACAGCTTCTGCACCGTTGTTGTTAACACCTTCAACGTCTTTTGGAGTACCGATGTTAGCAGCCAACTCAAAGTGTTTACCGTCAGCAGTCACTGTTTGAGCATCTTTCAAAAGTGCCCATTCAGCTTTTTGTTTAGCATAAGCTTCACCAGCTGCTTTAAATTCTGCCGCTTGTTCATCTGTTGGGTTGATAATCACTTCACCAGTAATTCCGTTAACGGCAAGGATATCACCGTCTTTCACTACTTCAGTGATGTTATTTGTTCCCAATACAGCTGCAATTTCAAGTGTACGTGCCATGATAGCTGAGTGGCTTGTACGTCCACCGATGTTTGTTACAAAAGCTTTTACAAAGTTTTTGTCCAATTGAGCTGTATCAGATGGTGTCAAGTCATGCGCAATCACGATTACTTCTTCATTGATTGAAGCTGGGTTTGGCAATTTCTTACCAAGAAGGTTTGCCAACACACGTTTTGTCACGTCGCGGATATCCGCTGCACGTTCTTGCATGTATGGGTTGTCTTCCATGCCTTCAAAGATAGTGATGAACATGTCAGTCACTTCTTTAAGACCTGCTTCAGCATTGACTTTCTTAGCACGGATTGTTTCTTTAATCTGACCAATCAATTCTGGGTCAGAAAGAACCATCAAATGAGCGTCAAAAACTTGAGCCGCTTCTTCACCAAGCGTACCTACAGCTTTCTCACGGATAAGAGAAAGCTCGTTTTGAGAAGCTTCAAGAGCTACATCCAAACGAGCCTCTTCTGCGTTTGTATCTTCGACTGAAACAGTCTCGAATGACAAATCCGGTTGAACGAGTAGATATGCTTTTGCAACTGCAACACCGTCAGATGCTGCGATTCCTTTAAGCATTTCTGTCATTTTCCTTATGCCAATCCTTCTTTTTCCATTGTTTCTGAGATTGCAGCGATAGCGTCATCTGCATCTGCACCTTCAGCTGAGATAGTTACGTCAGCACCTTGGCCAACACCAAGACTCATAACACCCATGATTGATTTAAGGTTAACTGATTTACCTTTGTACTCAAGAGTGATATCTGAAGCAAATTTGCTAGCAGTTTGTACCAACAATGTTGCTGGACGTGCGTGAATACCTGTTTCTGCCACTACGTGGAAATCTTTAGAAGCCATAGTTTGACTCTCCTTTTGTTCTTTCTTTTTTGAGTTATATGTGATAACCCTTACAATTTGGTATTATACCATCTTCTAGGATTTTTTTCAAGCATTTTATGGGATTTATTCGATTTCCTTTCAGATAACTTGCTGAAAATCTTCTATCTTATGTAACAAAACACAGGATATAGTTTTTCAAAAAACAACTTATAGGATAATTAACACTATTTTACAAAACAAACACTACATATTGTGTTTTGTTAGGTTATATAGAAAAACAGACCACTATATTTAGTTTTAAATCATTGACAAAAATTTATTTTCTGATATACTAAGAAAGTAATCTATTTTGAAAGAGGAGTTACACAATGGTAACCGTTTATTCTAAAAACAACTGTGTCCAATGTAAAATGACCAAACGTTTCTTGGACAGTAATAATGTCGCTTATCGTGAAATCAATCTTGATGAGCAACCTGAGTACATCGATCAAGTTAAAGAGCTCGGTTTCAGCGCAGCTCCTGTTATCCAAACACCAACTGAAGTCTTTTCAGGTTTCCAACCAGGAAAATTGAAACAATTAGCATAATCTTAGTACATCATCCAGAAGAAACTGCTTCTAGGGCTAACTTAGAAGCCTTTCTTTTGTAATTAGATAAGGGAAATTTTATGGGATTAAAACATCTTGAGGACGTGACTTACTTCCGTCTCAATAACGAAATCAACCGTCCTGTCAATGGACAAATCATGCTTCATAAAGATAAGGAAGCCTTGGATGCTTTCTTTAAAGAAAATGTAGTTCCAAACACTATGGTTTTTGATTCAATCAAGGATAAAATCAACTACCTCATTGAACACAACTACATCGAAACAGCCTTTATCAAGAAATACCGTCCAGAATTTTTGGAAGAATTGGCTCAATTTATCAAAGACCAAAACTTCCAATTCAAGTCTTTCATGGCAGCTTATAAATTTTACAATCAATATGCTTTGAAGACTAACGACGGTGAATATTATCTTGAAAGCATGGAAGACCGTGTCTTCTTTAACGCCCTTTATTTCGCTGATGGTAATGAAGCTATTGCCATCGATATTGCCAATGAAATCATCCACCAACGCTACCAACCTGCTACTCCTTCCTTCTTGAATGCTGGACGTGCTCGTCGTGGTGAATTGGTATCATGTTTCCTGATCCAAGTAACTGATGATATGAACTCTATCGG
>CAUTTK010000116.1:0-3796 GCA_963541475.1 uncultured Streptococcus sp.
TAGGTTATCTGGGGTCAAAACTTCTAAAATGGATTCCATAGTAACCTCCTAAAGTGAATAGGCTTTTTTGTTGGCTTGCTCCATCTTGCGACCAAACTGGGCAACAGGGAAGCAAAGAGAAAAGTAGAGAAGGGCAGCACCTAGAAAGGCTGGGATATAGTTTCCGTTAAGAGCCGACCAAGACTTGGTCACAAACATCAAGTCCACTCCAGAAATGATAGCGACTGTCGAGGTATTCTTAATGAGGTTGACGATTTGGTTGGTCAAAGGAGGGAGAATGATACGAAAGGCCTGAGGCAAGATAATCAAGCGCATGGCACTGATATAGGTAAAACCTTGCGACAAGGCGGCCTCCATCTGACCGCTAGGAATAGACTGAATACCTGAGCGAATAACCTCAGCGATATAGGCACCGTGATAGAGCCCTACGCAGAGTACAGCTGTCCAATAAATTGGAATCATGATGATATGATCACTGATAAGAGGTAGGCCATAAAAAACGATAACAAACTGCACCAAGAGGGGAGTGTTTTGGTAAAACTCGACAAAGATGCGAGCCAAAATTCTCAATATCGGACGTTTGCTGGTTGACATGGCTCCGAAGAAGATGCCCAAAACCATGGCGAGGATAAAGGATCCGATAGCTAGGGCAAGGGTGAAGAGGAATCCATTGAAAAATTGTCCAAAATCCTGAAAATAGGCTGTCCAAGATGATAAATCTGTCATGGGGTATCCTCCTTAATCTGCAGTATGGCTAGATGGTTTGAGCTTGTAACGGTCATAAAGTTTCTGCAAACTACCATCCTTGCTCCATTTAGTAACCAAGTTATCGAGATAGTCGTTGAGCTCGGTATTTGATTTCTTGGTAACGATACCGTAGTCAGATGGCTTGAAACTATCATCTAGTAGTACTGTGCGCTTGCTGATGTAGCCAGACAGAATCGAGCGGTCAACGGAAAAGGCATCAATACGGTGAGCATGCAGGGAAGTAATCAATTCTGGGTAGGAACCAAGTTCGACGAATTTAAAGGCCAGGCCTTTCTTTTTACCTAGTTCAGTAATCAGGCGTTGAGTAATGGAGCCTTGGGCAACTCCGATGGTTTTGCCGTTTAGGTCTTCAATGCTTTTGATTTTGGCAGACTTATTGACCAAAAAGCCAGATGCGTCCGTGTAGTAAGGGCTGGTAAAGTTGTAGAGTTTTTTGCGTTCGTCTGTGATGGTAAAGGTCGCGATATCCATATCGACCTGTTCGTTGTCTAGAAGGGGGCCACGAGTTTGTGCGGTAACAGGCACATAGCGAACCTTGACCTTGAGCTCATCAGCGACCATCTTGGCTAAGTCCGTTTCAATACCAGAATAGGTCCCTGTCTTGGGATCCTTGTAGCCAAAATTGGGAACGTCTTGTTTGACACCGACAACCAGCTCGCCTCTCTTTTGAATGTCTGCGACACTAGTATCAGCCTGAACTGGTTTTGTAGCAGCGAGTCCGAAAAGGCTAATCAATAATGCGGATAAAAAGAATTTCTTTTTCATAGGCGCCTCCTTATTTGACTTTGTCACTTTCGTGGTTGATGATTTTGCTGAGGAATTGTTGGGCACGAGGTTCGCTTGGATTGTCGAAAAAGTCATCGACGTCTGTCGTATCCACCAACACTTCTCCATCAGCCATAAAGATGATGCGGTCAGCAACTTCACGGGCAAAGCCCATCTCATGAGTAACGATAATCATATTCATACCATCGTGGGCTAATTTTTGCATAACCGCTAGAACATCGCCGATGGTTTCAGGGTCAAGGGCAGATGTTGGTTCATCAAAGAGGAGGAGTTCCGGATGCATAGCGAGGCCACGTGCAATGGCAATCCGTTGTTTTTGTCCACCAGATAGCATGGCTGGATAAGAATCTTTCTTGTCCCACATATTAACAAATTCCAGATATTTTTGAGCTGTTTTTTCAGCTTCTTTTTTATCAATTCCTAGAACTTTTATGGGTGCGAGTGTTACGTTTTCTAACACTGTTTTGTGAGGGTAGAGGTTAAAATGTTGGAAAACCATACCAACTTCCTTGCGAAGCGGTACCAAATCTTTCTGGCTGGCACCAGCAACTTGGTGACCATTTACTAGAAGGCTTCCTTTGTCAACAGCCTCCAAACCATTGATGGTACGGATCAGAGTGGACTTCCCTGAACCAGAAGGGCCTAGGAGTACAACAACTTGCCCTTTTTCAAAACGGAGATTGATGTCGCGGAGTGCGTGATAGTCTCCGTAATATTTTTCGACGTGTTCAAATTCTACTAAAGCCATAAGGAATCTCCTTTGTGTTAGATTTTATAACATGATTCTACACCAAAAGATTTGTCTTGTCAAATCATATCTTAAAAAATTCATTAAAATTTTATAAAAAAGCAATCTGGATAGAGAAAAAGGATAAATCGTGTTATAATGAAGCAATAGAATTCTTAGAAAGAGTGGATGTCTTTTTGATAACACCTACTTATGAATGGCAGTTTGCCCCGCAGGTTGAAGATGCGGATTTTACAAAGATAGCCAAGAAGGCTGGACTGGGTCCTGAGGTGGCTCGGTTATTGTTTGAGAGGGGGATTCAGGACGAAGAAAGTCTGAAGAAGTTTTTAGAACCTTCCTTGGAGGACTTGCATGACCCTTATCTACTCCATGATATGGACAAGGCAGTGGAACGGATTCGTCAGGCCATTGAAGAAGGGGAAAATATCCTCATATATGGAGACTACGATGCGGATGGCATGACTTCGGCTTCGATTGTGAAGGAAAGTTTGGAACAACTTGGTGCCGAGTGCCGTGTTTTCCTACCCAATCGTTTTACTGATGGCTATGGACCTAATGCCAGTGTCTACAAATACTTTATCGAGCAAGAAGGAATTTCCTTGATTGTGACAGTGGATAATGGAGTTGCTGGTCACGAGGCGATTGAACTGGCCCAGTCTATGGGGGTAGATGTCATTGTGACTGACCACCATTCCATGCCTGAAACCTTACCAGATGCCTATGCTATTGTCCATCCTGAGCATCCGGATGCGGACTATCCTTTCAAATATTTGGCTGGTTGTGGAGTGGCTTTCAAGCTGGCTTGTGCCCTGTTAGAAGAAGTACAAGTGGAATTGCTTGATTTGGTCGCTATCGGAACTATTGCGGATATGGTGAGTTTGACGGATGAAAATCGTATCTTGGTTCAATATGGTCTGGAAATGTTGGGACATACTCAACGAATTGGTTTGCAAGAAATGCTGGACATGGCTGGGATTGCTGCTAATGAAGTAACAGAAGAAACGGTTGGTTTCCAGATTGCTCCTCGTTTGAATGCCTTGGGTCGCTTGGATGATCCCAACCCTGCCATTGATTTGCTGACTGGGTTTGATGATGAGGAAGCGCATGCGATTGCCCTTATGATTCACCAAAAAAATGAAGAGCGTAAGGAAATCGTTCAGTCAATTTATGAAGAAGCTAAGACTATGGTGGATCCTGAGAAGAAGATCCAAGTCTTGGCCAAGGAAGGTTGGAATCCTGGGGTTCTAGGTATCGTGGCAGGTCGTTTGTTGGAAGAATTGGGACAGATAGTTATTGTTCTTAATATAGAAGAAGGTCGTGCCAAGGGTAGCGCTCGTAGTGTGGAAGCGGTGGATATTTTTGAAGCCTTGGATCCTCGTCGAGACCTCTTTATCGCCTTTGGCGGCCATGCTGGTGCAGCAGGAATGACGCTGGAAGTTGAGAAACTTTCAGATTTATCTCAGGTCTTGGAAGATTATGTCCGTGAAAAAGGTG
>CAUTTK010000117.1:0-3739 GCA_963541475.1 uncultured Streptococcus sp.
ATCGGATGGTCATTGGTCGGTTCAGGAACTAAACACAAATATCTCTTGTACTTCAACAGTCAGTTCCCATTCGTTCATCAAAACTTTGTGAACATTAATTTAGGTGACTCTTATCCAACCTATGCTAATAGTCCTGTTTTACAGGTTATTACTCAGGGACAAGGGCAAACAAAAACATCTCAAGTTCAGTTCCCAACAGGTAAGAAAACTTCTTCTGTAAATATTTACTCAAGAACCTACAAATCACCTAGTCAGGCTGACTCTCGTGAAGTAGCTAACTATGGGAAAGATGATCCTTATACGGCTACTGAAAGCAACTACCAATATCCTTCTATGATCGCCAGCTCTGCTGTCGTAGGATTGATCGGTTTGGTGATTTCTTATGCGATTGCCGTGCCGCTTGGTTCAGCTATGGCTCGCTTCAAGAACACTTGGATTGATAGCTTCTCAACAGGGGCTTTGACCTTCTTGATGGCTCTTCCAACCATTGCCTTGGTTTATATCGTTCGTTTGGCTGGTTCTTCAATCGGTTTGCCAGATTCATTCCCTATCTTGGGTGCTGGAGATTGGCGTTCGTACGTTTTACCAGCAGTTATCCTTGGTTTGTTGGGGGCTCCTGGTACAGCTATTTGGATTCGTCGTTACATGATTGACTTGCAATCACAAGACTTTGTACGTTTTGCTCGTGCAAAAGGTTTGTCTGAAAAAGAAATTTCAAACAAACATATCTTTAAAAATGCCATGGTTCCGCTGGTTTCAGGAATTCCTGGTGCTGTTATCGGGGTTATCGGTGGTGCAACCCTTACTGAAACAGTCTTCGCCTTCCCAGGTATGGGTAAAATGTTGATTGACTCTGTAAAAGCATCTAATAACTCTATGGTCGTTGGTCTTGTCTTCATCTTTACATGTATTTCTATCTTCTCACTTCTTTTGGGAGATATTTGGATGACTATTATTGACCCACGTATTAAATTGACTGAGAAAGGAGGCAAATAATGTCTACAATCGATAAAGAAAAATTTCAGTTCGTAAAACGTGACGATTTTGCCTCTGAAGCCATTGATGCGCCAGCTTATTCATACTGGGGTTCAGTGTTTAGACAATTTATGAAGAAGAAATCAACTGTAGTCATGTTGGGAATCTTGGTAGCTATCATTTTGATGAGTTTCATCTACCCAATGTTTTCTAAGTTTGATTTCAATGATGTCAGCAAGGTAAACGACTTTAGTGCTCGTTATATCAAACCAAATGCTGAGCATTGGTTCGGTACAGACAGTAATGGTAAATCTCTCTTTGACGGTGTCTGGTTCGGAGCTCGTAACTCTATCCTCATTTCTGTGATTGCGACAGTGATTAACCTAGTTATCGGTGTCTTTGTCGGTGGTATTTGGGGGATTTCAAAATCAGTTGACCGTGTGATGATGGAAGTTTATAACGTCATCTCAAACATCCCATCTCTTTTGATTGTCATTGTCTTGACTTACTCAATCGGAGCTGGATTCTGGAATCTGATTTTTGCTATGAGTGTAACAACATGGATTGGGATTGCCTTCATGATCCGTGTGCAAATCTTGCGTTATCGTGACTTGGAATACAACTTGGCATCACGTACTTTGGGAACTCCAACCTTGAAGATTGTTGCCAAAAATATCATGCCTCAATTGGTATCTGTTATTGTGACAACAATGACTCAAATGCTTCCAAGCTTTATCTCATACGAAGCCTTCTTGTCATTCTTCGGTCTTGGATTACCGATTACAGTGCCAAGTTTGGGTCGTTTGATTTCAGATTATTCACAAAACGTAACAACCAATGCTTACTTGTTCTGGATTCCATTGACAACACTTGTTTTGGTATCCTTGTCCCTTTTCGTAGTTGGTCAAAACTTAGCGGATGCTAGTGATCCACGTACACATAGATAGGAGTAGAAATGACAAAAGAAAAAAATGTAATTTTGACTGCTCGCGATATTGTCGTGGAATTTGACGTTCGTGACAAAGTATTGACAGCCATTCGCGGCGTTTCCCTTGAACTAGTTGAAGGAGAAGTACTAGCCTTGGTAGGTGAGTCAGGATCAGGAAAATCTGTTTTGACAAAGACCTTCACAGGTATGCTCGAAGAAAATGGTCGTATTGCCCAAGGTAGCATTGACTACCGTGGTCAGGATTTGACAGCCTTGTCTTCTCACAAGGATTGGGAACAAATTCGTGGTGCTAAGATTGCGACTATCTTCCAGGATCCAATGACTAGTTTGGATCCCATTAAAACAATTGGTAGTCAGATTACAGAAGTTATTGTAAAACACCAAGGGAAAACAGCCAAGGAAGCAAAAGAATTGGCCATTGACTACATGAATAAGGTTGGGATTCCAGACGCAGATAGACGTTTTGATGAATACCCATTCCAATATTCTGGAGGAATGCGTCAACGTATCGTTATTGCGATTGCCCTTGCCTGTCGACCTGATGTCTTGATCTGTGATGAGCCAACAACAGCCTTGGATGTGACCATCCAAGCACAAATTATTGATTTGCTGAAATCATTACAAAACGAGTACCATTTCACAACAATATTTATCACCCACGACCTTGGTGTGGTAGCAAGTATTGCGGATAAGGTAGCAGTTATGTATGCGGGAGAAATCGTTGAGTATGGAACTGTTGAGGAAGTCTTCTATGACCCTCGCCATCCATATACATGGAGTCTCTTGTCTAGCTTGCCTCAGCTTGCTGATGATAAAGGGGAGCTTTACTCAATACCAGGAACACCTCCGTCGCTTTATACTGACCTGAAAGGGGATGCCTTTGCCTTGCGTTCTGACTATGCAATGCAGATTGACTTCGAACAAAAAGCTCCTCAATTCTCAGTATCAGAGACGCATTGGGCTAAAACTTGGCTTCTTCATGAGGATGCTCCAAAAGTAGAAAAACCAGCTGTGATTGCAAATCTTCACGATAAGATCCGTGATAAAATGGGATTTGCCCATCTGGCAGACTAGGAGGAAGGAAATGTCTGAAAAATTAGTAGAAATCAAAGATTTAGAAATTTCCTTCGGTGAAGGAAGTAAGAAGTTTGTCGCGGTTAAAAATGCCAACTTCTTTATCAACAAGGGAGAAACCTTCTCGCTTGTAGGTGAGTCAGGTAGTGGGAAAACAACTATTGGTCGTGCTATCATCGGTCTTAATGATACAAGTAATGGTGATATCATTTTTGAAGGTCAAAAGATTAATGGAAAGAAATCGCGTGAACAAGCTGCAGAATTGATTCGTCGTATCCAGATGATTTTCCAAGACCCTGCCGCAAGTTTGAATGAACGTGCGACTGTTGATTATATTATTTCTGAAGGTCTTTACAATCACAGTCTGTTTAAGGATGAAGAAGAACGTAAAGAGAAAGTTCAAAATATTATCCGTGAAGTGGGTCTTCTTGCTGAGCACTTGACTCGCTACCCTCATGAATTCTCAGGTGGTCAACGTCAACGTATCGGTATTGCCCGTGCCTTGGTCATGCAACCAGACTTTGTTATTGCGGATGAGCCCATTTCAGCCTTGGACGTTTCTGTGCGTGCCCAAGTCTTGAACTTGCTTAAAAAATTCCAAAAAGAACTCGGTTTGACCTATCTCTTTATCGCTCATGACTTGTCGGTCGTTCGCTTTATTTCAGATCGTATCGCAGTTATTTACAAGGGTGTTATTGTAGAGGTTGCAGAAACAGAAGAATTGTTTAACAATCCAATTCA
>CAUTTK010000118.1:0-3721 GCA_963541475.1 uncultured Streptococcus sp.
TAGCGGGTGCCCACGGAGGACTTACACCTCAGATATACGACATGCCCGTCGTACTACAAAAAATCCTAGGAATTCCTAGGATTTCTGTCTATAAATTATTTTCCAAGGTAGTATTCAGAAACTACGTTCAATTTTTCGTCGAATTCGAATACCAATGGTGGGAAGTTAGGGATTTCCACATCCATGATTTCGTCATCTGACAAACCTTTGATGTGTTTTACAAGGGCACGGATTGAGTTACCGTGAGCTCCTACGAATACGTTTTTACCATCTTTAAGAGCTGGAGCGATTTTATCTTCCCAGAATGGAAGGGCACGTTCCAAAGTCACTTTCAAGTTTTCAGCATCTGGAATAACTGAATCATCAAGTGAAGCGTAACGACGGTCAGTGTGAGCTGAATGTTCATCATCACGATCCATGTTTGGAGGCAATACATCGTATGAACGACGCCAGATGTGAACTTGCTCATCACCAAATTGTTTAGCAGCTTCAGCTTTGTTTTTACCAGTCAAACCACCGTAGTGACGTTCGTTCAAGCGCCATGATTTTTCAACTGGAACCCACAATTGGTCAGAAGCTTCAAGAGCCAAGTTAGTTGTTTTGATCGCACGTTTCAATACTGAAGTGTAAGCTTGGTCAAATTCGATACCAGCTTCTTTGATCAATTTACCAGCGTCAATCGCTTGTTGTGTACCTTTTTCAGACAAATCAACATCAGCCCAACCAGTGAAAAGGTTAGCTTTGTTCCATTCAGACTCACCGTGGCGAGCAAAAACCAATTTTACCATTAGATGGATTCTCCTTTAAATTTTCCGAGGTTTCCCCTCGTTTATCTATTCTATTTTACACAATTTTTCACAAAAAAGCTAGTCAAAACCAAAAAGGAAAGGACTGTTTGACAATCCTTTTCCTTATTTTTTATCCTTCAACTTTAAATTTTTTGAGACTTCCTAAAAATAATGAGCCACCGATAATTGCTAGGATTCCTCCTACCCAACCAAGGGCTGGAATCAAGCCAACTGCTCCACCTACGATTAATAGAACAGAAGGAGCCGAACCAACGCGACTTTCTCCCTTATAGTATACAATCGCAACAATTCCTAAAACTAAAATAGCAATTTTTAAAATAGTTGGAAGTAAAACTCCTGCAACTCCTGCAACTGTTGTAGATGCAGTTAATTCAGGACTCTGGGTAGCTGTTGCTGTGGCAGCTGTACTCACAACTGCTGCTAGTAAAAGAAACGGAGCAATAAGCAAGTAGAGTCCACCTACTAAACCAACAATACCACTATAAAGTGCTAAAGCTTTTGATTTCATAACAAATCTCCTTTTTATTTTTTCAAGTAAGATTGTATCATATTTACTAAAAAAAAAAAGCATTTTCTGGAATTATAAAATAAAAACTTGCATAATATGAAATAAATTTAAGCAAATATGTGAAAAGAAATTTCCATTTCACTCTTGCTAGTCTCCCTACTTTTTGTTAGAATGATGTCAAAAAATAAAGAAGGTTACCATTATGCCACAACATCTTTTTAAAGAATTAGCTCAACTGGAGCAAATAGAGGCTCTAGCTCTAGGAGGATCACGAGCTGGACAAGATTTTGACAAAGACTCTGACTATGATGTATATGTCTACCTCAGTGCTCCTCTCTCGCCAGACATCCGAAAAGAAATTCTCAGTAAATACTGCTCCTATATGGAAATCGGCAATCAATTTTGGGAATTGGAGGATGATTGTGTTCTCAATAATGGCATAGAGATTGAACTGATTTACCGCTCTCTAGACGAATTTGACAAAAATTTACAGGTCGTAGTTTTAGAGCACCAAGCCCAGAATTCTTACACTACTTGTATGTGGTACAATCTGCTCAACAGCAAGATTCTCTACGATCAAGATGGTTACTATACCGCTATCCAGAAAAAGTACAATCTTCCTTATCCAGCTGAGCTAAAAAAGAATATCATCAACAAGCAATTCCTGCTTCTCGACCAAACTATGCCAGCTTTTTCAAGACAAATCAAAAAAGCCCTCCAACGCCAAGACTTACTCAGCATCAATCACCGTACTAGTGAGTTTTTCGCTTCTTATTTCGATTTGCTCTTTGCATTCAATGAGCAGCTCCATCCAGGAGAAAAACGCATGCTCCAGTACGCAAAAAACAATTGCTCTCATCTACCTCAACATTTTGAAGACGATATCCAAGACTATTTTCAAAATCTCTACCAGCTAGATCAATATGAGAAAACAGTCCTAATTTTAGAGCAGCTCCTATTAAATCTTAAACACTTGATTAATGAATCTATTTAAAATTACAATAAAAGCTCATGAAATTTACTTTTCAGATGAATCATGAGCTTTTTGAATTTCCATAATATATAACGATATAGATTTATACTAGACTAAAATCAAAAACCATCTTATAATAGTAGTTATGAAACTTACAAACGAAGAAATACAGAAAATTGAAAAACTCCTGAGAGATTCATCGTACGCCAAATATTATAAACGTCTACAGATTATTTATTTTCGCTCAAAAGGAAAGAGTTATAAGGAAATCATGGATCTGCTAGATTGCAATAAAACAACTGTTTGGAGGAATTTGAAAAAATATAAGGAGTTTGGTTTAGAGGCTCTTCTTCAAGAGACCCGTGGTGGACGTCATCGAGAATATATGACTTACGAAGAAGAACAAGCATTTCTAAAACGTCATATAGAAGCTGCCCAGACTGGGGAATTTGTGACTGTCAATCAGTTATTCGAAGCCTATCAAAAAGATATTGGTCGCACTTCTACACGTGATGGTTTTTATTATCTTCTGAAACGCCATGGTTGGCGAACGGTCACTCCTAGACCTGAACATCCTAAGAAGGCAGACGCTCAGACAATTGAGACGTCTAAAAATAAAATCTACATTCGAGAGCTTAAGTAAGCGCTTTAAAGAAAAGGGGACTTATAACAAAGTACGTTTGATGTACCAAGATGAAGCTGGTTTCGGAAGAATTAGTAAGATGAGTTCTTGTTGGGCTCCTCAAGGAATTCGACCTAGCATTCCTAGTCATTATATGCGAGAATATCGCCATTGTTATGGGGCAGTAGATGCTCAGACAGGAGATTCCTTTTTCCTCATTGCTGGAGGATGCAATACGGAGTGGACGAATGAATTTCTACGACAAGTCTCACAAGCTTATCCAGATGACTATATGTTACTTGTCATGGATAATGCTATATGGCATAAATCAAGTACCTTAGAGATTCCAAGTAATGTTGAGTTAGCTTTTATTCCACCTTATACACCAGAAATGAACCCTATTGAACAAGTCTGGAAAGAAATTCGAAAACGAGGTTTTAAAAATAAGGCTTTCCAAACATTGGAAGCCGTCATTGATAAGCTTCAAGAAGTTATTCAAGGACTGGAAAAAAATGTTTTAAAGTCCACTGTCAGCAGACAATGGACAAGGTTGCTTTTTGAAAATAATTGAGTATTAATTGAAATAAGAGCAGGACAAAAAGGTTTTAAAATGATAAAAACGCATCGTATCAGGTGTTCAAAAACGTGATACAATGCGTTTTATAGTCTATAAGATTAGTTGTCTTTTCTTCTCAAATTGAGTTTTCCCTAGACTTTTCAACCTTATTTCTCTTCAAATCCTTCTGCGACTGCTTCCGCAAAGTTTTCTTCTACGATGCTTGCACAGTGGTCACAGATGACTGCGTGGT
>CAUTTK010000119.1:0-3646 GCA_963541475.1 uncultured Streptococcus sp.
GTGGAGATACAACCATTAACTCTATCCTAGGTCGTCCCTTGGATGCACCAGTTGATGGAGTTGAGGATGCCAAGCGTGTTGCTACTGAAGCGGCAGACTTGGTCGAATTCATTCGTCAAATGCCATTTGTGGTAGAGACAGACAAGTATATCTTTGTTCACGCAGGTATTGATTTGACCTTGGATGACTGGCATGAAACAACAGATTATAAAAAAGTCTGGCTCAGAAAACCATTCCACGAAGCCGAAAATCATACTGGAAAAACTATTGTCTTCGGACATACACCAGTTTATGGTTTGTTAAAGCAAGAGCGTGGTACAGCTGAGCTTTGGACTACAGAAGATGGCAAGGTTGGAATGGATGGAGGAGCTGTTTATGGTGGTGTCCTTCACGGGATTGTCTTTACAGACCAAGGGATGACAGAACATCACTTTATTGAGAATGACGGCTTTGTCGCTGAAGATTAGTACTCCTAGCAGGGTATGGTCTTGTCAAAATATCAAAAACAATTTATAATAAATAGATACCCTGAAAGGAAGAGAATCATGAACTTAGAAGAATTGAAAAAACGACAGGAGAAGATCCGTAACTTCTCTATTATCGCTCATATTGACCACGGGAAATCGACTCTAGCAGACCGCATTTTGGAAAAAACAGAGACAGTCTCCAGTCGTGAAATGCAGGCCCAGCTTTTGGATAGTATGGATCTAGAACGGGAACGTGGGATTACCATTAAGTTGAATGCCATTGAGCTCAATTACACTGCAAAAGACGGGGAAACTTATATTTTCCACTTGATTGACACACCAGGTCACGTTGACTTTACCTATGAAGTTTCGCGTTCACTAGCTGCCTGTGAGGGAGCGATTTTGGTGGTCGATGCTGCCCAAGGGATTGAGGCTCAAACCCTTGCCAACGTTTATCTGGCATTGGACAATGATTTGGAAATCATGCCAGTCATTAACAAAATTGACCTGCCAGCTGCAGACCCTGAGCGCGTGCGTACGGAGATTGAAGATGTCATTGGTTTGGATGCAAGTGAAGCAGTTTTGGCTTCTGCCAAGGCTGGTATCGGTATTGAAGAAATCCTCGAGCAAATCGTAGAAAAAGTACCGGCACCAACAGGTGATGTGACGGCGCCGCTTAAGGCCTTGATTTTCGACTCTGTTTACGATGCTTACCGTGGGGTCATCCTCCAAGTTCGTGTCATGGATGGGGTTGTTAAACCTGGTGATAAGATTCAGCTCATGAGCAATGGCAAGACTTTTGATGTGACAGAAGTTGGTATTTTTACTCCGAAAGCAGTTGGTCGTGATTTCCTTGCGACTGGTGACGTTGGTTATATTGCAGCTTCTATCAAGACGGTTCAGGATACTCGTGTGGGTGATACTGTTACCTTGGCAACCAATCCTGCGACAGAGCCATTACATGGCTACAAGCAGATGAATCCTATGGTCTTTGCGGGTCTCTACCCAATCGAATCAAACAAGTACAATGACCTACGTGAAGCCCTTGAAAAATTGCAACTGAATGATGCTAGTCTCCAGTTTGAACCAGAAACATCTCAGGCCCTTGGATTTGGTTTCCGTTGTGGATTTCTTGGACTCCTCCATATGGATGTTATCCAAGAACGTTTAGAGCGCGAGTTCAACATTGACCTCATCATGACAGCTCCGTCTGTTATTTACAAAGTTAATTTGACCGACGGTGAGTCTATGGATGTGTCGAACCCATCTGAGTTCCCAGATCCTACCAAGATTGCGACCATTGAAGAACCTTATGTTAAAGCGCAAATCATGGTACCGCAAGAGTTTGTTGGAGCAGTGATGGAGCTAGCTCAGCGTAAGCGTGGGGACTTTGTGACTATGGACTATATTGATGATAATCGTGTCAATGTTATCTATCAAATTCCACTTGCTGAAATCGTCTTTGACTTCTTTGATAAGCTTAAGTCTTCGACACGTGGTTATGCAAGCTTTGACTACGAATTGTCAGAGTATCGTCCGTCTAAGCTAGTCAAAATGGACATCCTTCTCAATGGAGACAAGGTGGATGCCCTCAGCTTTATCGTTCATAAGGACTTTGCCTACGAACGTGGGAAACTCATCGTTGATAAGCTCAAGAAAATCATTCCTCGTCAACAATTTGAGGTGCCAATTCAAGCAGCTATTGGACACAAGATTGTGGCTCGTACTGATATCAAGGCCCTTCGTAAGAACGTACTTGCTAAATGTTATGGTGGTGACGTTTCTCGTAAACGTAAACTCCTTGAAAAACAAAAAGCTGGTAAGAAGCGCATGAAAGCTATCGGATCAGTAGAAGTTCCACAAGAAGCCTTCCTTAGCGTCTTGAGTATGGATGAAGAGTAGTTGTCATAATTGTTTTTCCTTGTTCACAGGAAATTTATATCAGAATCAATAGTAAAGCAGGCTTTAATGGTCTGTTTTTTTAGTTTCTAAAACAAAAAATGTTTATGTGTTTGTTTATGTGTTTGTTTTTATAAGTCAAACTACAAAAACAACAAAAATATAAAAAAAGAGACAAAAAAGAACAGAAAATTATTGACAACGATTTCATATAGTGTTATACTTATAGCATAAAGTTAATGGAAAGAAGGGAAAACCTTATGGGATTAGATCATTTCTTTGACAAAAACCTTGTGTTTTGCTTAGAAGCGGATAATCGAGAACAACTCTTTGATCAGGTTGCAACTTTATTGGAAGAACGAGAAATCGTAACTCCAACTTATCGTGAAGCCTTGATCACGCGTGAAAAGTCATTTCCAACTGGCTTAGATATGGAATTTTTGGGTAAGGATTTGCCGAATGTGGCTATTCCTCACACAGATATTGTTCATAATCTTGCCGAAAAAGTTGTGGTCGTTCGATTAGAAAAACCAGTGACTTTCCACAATATGATTGCGCCAGATAAGGAAGTAGAAGTATCCTTGCTCTTCTTTATCATTAATAACTCAAGTTCAAGTCAAACGAATATTCTTGCTCAGTTGATGGACTTCTTTACAGGAAATGGCCATTTGGAAGATTTGGCTAAAATTTCTGAACCAGAAGCTATCTATGCTTATATAGCTGAAGCAACTGCATAATCTTGTCTATTAAAAATATTAAATCGGAGGAAATCCATATGATTAAAATTCTTGCTGCCTGCGGTGCAGGTGTTAACTCAAGCCACCAAATTAAAAGTGCTCTTGAAGAAGAACTTTCAAACCGTGGTTTTGATGTTCACTGTGATGCGGTAATGGTCAAAGACGTTAATGAAGACCTTATCAAAGGTTATGACATCTTCACACCAATTGCTGCGACAGACCTTGGTTTTGATCCAGGTATTCCAGTTATCGAAGCTGGACCAATCTTATTCCGTATCCCAGCTATGAGTGCTCCAGTATTTGATAACATTGAAGCAGCTATTAAAGAACACGGATTAAGCTAATTCTAATTTGTTAACATTCATATAACATAAAAAAGGGAGGAACTGTTATGGATGCAATCTTTGGTCTAATCAAAGACTTTTTCACACCCATCTTAGATATGGGTGGACCTGTCATCATGTTAATCATTTTGACAGTATTGGCTTTACTTTTTGGAGTGAAATTCTCCAAAGCGCTTGAAGGTGGTATCAAACTTGCCAT
>CAUTTK010000120.1:0-3608 GCA_963541475.1 uncultured Streptococcus sp.
GCTTGGGATGCAATCTTAGAAAAATTGTGAGGAAAAGAAAATGGCAAAAACAATTCATACAGATAAGGCCCCAAGGGCTATCGGACCCTATGTTCAAGGAAAAATCGTAGGCAACCTTTTGTTTGCTAGCGGTCAAGTTCCTCTTTCGCCTGAAACTGGGGAAATCGTTGGAGAAACCATTCAAGAACAGACAAAACAAGTCTTGAAAAATATTGGTGCTATTTTGGCAGAAGCAGGAACAGACTTTGACCATGTAGTCAAAACAACTTGCTTCTTGAGCGATATGAACGACTTTGTTCCTTTTAATGAGGTTTACCAAACGGCCTTTAAAGAGGAATTTCCAGCTCGTTCAGCTGTGGAGGTAGCTCGTCTTCCTCGTGATGTAAAAGTCGAAATTGAAGTCATCGCAGAGATTGGATAAGCTAGTTGAAGTTTGGTTCGGTCAAACTTCTTTTGATATAAGGAGAAAAAGATGACAAAGAAACAACTTCACTTGGTGATTGTGACAGGGATGAGTGGGGCAGGAAAAACTGTGACCATTCAGTCCTTTGAGGATCTAGGTTATTTTACCATTGATAATATGCCACCAGCCCTCTTGCCTAAATTTTTACAGTTGGTGGAAACAAAGGATGACGATCATAAGTTGGCCTTGGTAGTGGATATGCGTAGTCGTTCTTTCTTTTCAGAGATTCAAGCTGTTTTGGATGAGTTAGAGAACAAGGAAGAACTGGACTTTAAAATCCTCTTTTTGGATGCAGCTGATAAGGAATTGGTCGCTCGTTACAAGGAAACCAGACGGAGTCACCCACTAGCAGCAGACGGACGGATTTTAGACGGAATTAAGCTGGAACGTGAACTCTTAGCGCCTTTGAAAAATATGAGCCAAAATGTGGTGGATACGACTGAACTCACTCCTCGTGAGCTGCGTAAAACCATTACAGAGCAGTTTTCAGATCAAGAGCAAGCCCAGTCTTTCCGTATCGAAGTCATGTCTTTTGGCTTTAAATATGGAATCCCAATTGATGCGGACTTGGTCTTTGATGTCCGTTTCTTGCCAAATCCCTATTACCTTCCAGAACTGAGAAACCAAACGGGTGTGGATGAACCTGTTTATGATTATGTCATGAACCATCCTGAATCAGAAGAATTTTATAAACATTTGTTGGACTTGATTGAGCCGATTCTGCCAAGTTACCAAAAGGAAGGTAAGTCAGTTTTAACCATTGCCATGGGTTGTACGGGTGGGCAACACCGTAGTGTGGCCTTTGCTAAACGCTTGGCACAGGACTTATCCAAGACTTGGCCTGTCAATGAAGGGCATCGCGACAAAGACCGAAGAAAGGAAACGGTAAACCGTTCATGAGAAAACCAAAGATAACGGTGATTGGTGGAGGGACTGGAATCCCCGTCATTCTAAAAAGCCTGCGTGAAAAAGATGTGGAAATCGCTGCTATCGTAACGGTGGCAGATGATGGCGGTTCTTCAGGTGAACTCCGAAAAAATATGCAGCAGTTGACACCGCCAGGCGATCTCCGCAATGTCCTTGTGGCCATGTCGGATATGCCTAAGTTTTATGAGAAGGTCTTTCAGTACCGCTTTTCTGAAGATGCTGGAGCCTTTGCTGGCCATCCATTGGGCAATCTCATTATTGCAGGTCTGTCAGAAATGCAGGGTTCGACCTATAATGCCATGCAGTTATTAAGCAAATTTTTCCATACAACAGGCAAGATTTATCCTTCCAGTGACCATCCTTTGACCCTGCATGCAGTCTTCCAGGATGGGACAGAAGTAGCTGGAGAGAGCCATATTGCAGACCATCCAGGCATGATTGACCATGTCTATGTGACCAATACTCTCAACGATGATACGCCTCTGGCTAGCCGTCGAGTGGTGCAGACCATTCTTGAAAGTGACATGATTGTCCTTGGACCTGGTTCACTCTTTACCTCGATTTTACCTAATATCGTGATTAAAGAAATCGGGCAGGCGCTTTTGGAAACCAAGGCAGAAATTGCCTATGTCTGCAATATCATGACCCAACGTGGGGAGACGGAACACTTTACAGATAGTGACCACGTGGAAGTCTTGCATCGTCATCTTGGCCGACCTTTTATCGATACTGTCTTGGTAAATATCGAAAAAGTACCACAGGAATACATGAATTCCAACCGTTTTGATGAATATTTGGTGCAGGTGGAACATGACTTTGCTGGTCTTTGTAAGCAGGTTCCGCGTGTGATTTCATCCAACTTCCTTCGTCTGGAAAATGGTGGTGCTTTTCATGATGGGGATTTGATTGTGGATGAGTTGATGCGGATTATACAGGTGAGAAAATGAGTTTCACAGTAGCAGTAAAAGAAGAAATTCTGGGTCAACACCATCTGAGCCGACATGAACTATCTGCCATTATCAAGATGTCTGGTAGCATTGGTCTTTCGACCTCGGGCCTGACCTTGTCTGTCGTGACAGAAAATGCCAAACTGGCTCGTCACCTCTACGAGTCCTTTCTTCATTTCTATGAAATCAAATCAGAAATTCGCCACCACCAAAGAAGTAATCTTCGTAAAAATCGGGTCTATACTGTCTTTACTGATGAAAAGGTGCAGGATTTATTGAGTGATTTGCACTTGGCCGACTCCTTCTTTGGTCTGGAAACAGGTATTGATGGGGCGATTTTATCAGACGAGGAAGCAGGCCGTGCCTATCTCTGTGGTGCTTTCTTGGCAAATGGAAGCATTCGTGACCCCGAGTCAGGCAAGTACCAGTTGGAAATCAGTTCTGTTTATCTGGATCACGCGCAAGGGCTTGCCTCTCTTCTTCAGCAGTTTTTACTGGATGCCAAGGTGCTTGAGCGCAAGAAGGGAGCTGTTACCTATCTCCAGCGAGCTGAAGACATTATGGACTTCTTGATAGTAATCGGAGCCATGCAGGCGCGTGATGATTTTGAGCGGGTTAAGATTTTGCGAGAAACCCGTAACGACCTCAATCGGGCCAATAATGCCGAGACGGCGAATATAGCTCGGACAGTTTCTGCTAGCATGAAGACTATCAACAATATTAGTAAAATCAAAGATATCATGGGCTTAGAGAATTTACCAGTAGATTTGCAGGAAGTGGCACAACTGAGGATTCAACACCCAGACTACTCTATCCAGCAGTTAGCAGATAGTCTCAGCACACCTCTGACCAAAAGTGGTGTCAACCACAGACTCAGAAAGATAAATAAATTAGCTGATGAATTATAAAGATATATCCCCCTTGAATTATCAGTGTGATTGGTTGATTCTATTTTTTTAATGATCTGATATCGCTAACTTACAAAATATCAACCTGTTTCTTGACAATTGAATAGAGTATGTGAGATAATAAGGGGGAATTGAGAAGTTCTAGCATTTTAGTGCTAACAGAAATCCCCTCGGTACTGCAATACCGAGGGGATTTTTTCTGGGTTAGATAGCACTAACCACGAAGGTTACTTGTCGAAGTGATCGTCTAACCAACGAGTCACCAGCCATGAGATAATACTCTCGATGACTGCGATAAGTATTATTTTGAGAAGTTCTAGCATCTGTAATACCTCCTTTTCCAAGGCGTATTGTTAGTGCCGT
>CAUTTK010000121.1:0-3556 GCA_963541475.1 uncultured Streptococcus sp.
TGGAGAGCTTTTACAATTTTCGAACCAACGATAACGCCATCTGACACCGCATTAAAGCGTTCTACATCGGCTTGACTAGATACGCCAAAACCTGTCAAGACTGGGATATCGGCCACTTGATGCAATTGTGCCAGGTGCTTGTCCAAGTCTGCACGGTAATTGCCAGATTTCCCTGTCACCCCATTGATGGCAACCGCATAGACAAATCCTTCTGCCCCTTCAATCAACTCTTTCTGACGCTCAATCCCTGTGGTCAAGCTTACTAAAGGAATCAAGGCCATGTCTGTGTCTGCCAAAAATGGTTCTACAAAGTTGGTATGCTCATGAGGCAGGTCTGGGATAATCAAGCCCTTCACAGCTGTATTAGCCAGATCTTTGACAAAGTTCTCCACACCGTACTGAAAGAGGGGGTTAAAGTAGGTCATGATGACGAGCGGAACTTCTGTTTGAATGGTTCTCAAGGTTTCAACCAAAGCCTGGGTAGAGGTCCCGTGGGCTAAACTGCGCAAACCTGCTTCTTCGATCACAGGTCCATCTGCAACAGGATCAGAAAAGGGAATGCCCACTTCAATGGCTGAAACACCCAAATTTTCTAAAAAGTGTATTGTTTCACCGAGACCATCCAAACCTTTTTCGTGGTCACCAGCCATGATATAAGGAACGAAAATTCCTTTTCCAGTTGCTTTTATAGCATTTAATTTTTCTGTTAGTGTCTTAGGCATGAGCTTCTCCCTTCTTTGCTGCATCTGCTTCCAAGCGGTCTTTGACTTGAACCACATCCTTGTCCCCACGACCTGATAGACAGACTATCATGGATTTGTCTGGTCCAAGTTCTTTGGCCAATTTCACCGCAAAAGCAATAGCGTGGCTAGACTCCAATGCTGGGATAATCCCTTCCACACGAGACAAGAGTTGGAATCCTTCCAAGGCTTCTTCGTCTGTCACAGGGACATAGCTGGCACGTTTAATATCGTGGTAGTGAGAATGCTCTGGACCGATACCAGGATAGTCCAAACCTGCCGAGATAGAGAAGGCTTCAAGAATTTGACCATGAGCATCTTGGAGTACATCCATGAGGGAACCGTGAAGGACACCCGGACGACCCTTGGTCAAGGTAGCTGCGTGGTGCTCTGTGTCTACACCAAGTCCAGCTGCTTCAGCCCCATACATGGCTACTGACTCATCTTCTACAAATGGATGGAAGAGCCCGATAGCATTCGACCCACCACCAACACAGGCTACTAGGGCATCTGGTAAATCTTGACCTGTTAAGTCACGGTACTGTTGTTTAGCTTCTCTACCGATGACACTTTGGAAGTCACGAACGATTTCTGGGAAAGGATGAGGTCCCAAGGCAGAACCAAGGATATAGTGGGTATCATCGATATTTGCCACCCATGAACGAAGGGCTGCATTAACCGCATCCTTGAGCACGCGCGATCCATCTGTCACTGCCTCAACCTTGGCTCCCAAAAGCTCCATACGGAACACATTGAGGGCTTGGCGTTTGACATCTTCCTCACCCATGTAGATAGTACATTCCATGTTAAAGAGGGCCGCAGCTGTTGCAGTTGCTACACCGTGCTGACCAGCACCTGTTTCAGCGATAATTTTCTTTTTACCCATGCGTTTAGCCAGAAGAACTTGTCCCAAGGCATTGTTAATCTTGTGGGCCCCTGTATGGTTGAGGTCTTCACGTTTGAGATAAATCTTGGCTCCGCCGATATGCTGGGTCAAGTTTTTTGCGTAGTAAAGGGGAGTTTCGCGCCCCACATACTGGCGCAAGAGTTGGTTTAATTCCTCTTGGAAACTTGGGTCTGCCTGACTTTCACGGTAGGCCTTCTCCAACTCCAAAACTGCTGTCATCAATGTTTCTGGGACAAAACGTCCGCCGAATTTTCCGTAAAATCCATCTTTATTTGGTTCCTGATATGCCATTCTTTACCCTCTCTATAAATCTTCTAATCTTTTCATGATCTTTTTGTCCATCTGTCTCCACTCCGCTTGATACATCTACTGCATAGGGAGTAAAGTGTTGAATTGCTTTTACTACATTGTCTTCATTAAGCCCACCTGCGATAAAGAAAGGCTGAGTCAGTCCAATCGTATCCAGTTGAGCCCAGTCAAAGATCTGGCCACTTCCTGCCACAGGGGCATCAAAGAGTAGATAGTCTGCCTGAGAATTGGGCACATGACCCTCTCCATCCACCTGTACCGCCTGAATGCTGGCACAAGGCAAATTCTCAAACAAATCATCTGCCACCTGACCGTGAACTTGAACCAAGTCCAAGCTAACTTTGTCAATCGCTTCTAGCAGTTGAGCCCGACTTGGTGAAACAAATACACCAACCTTTTTGACATCTGCAGGAATAAGCTTTGCCAGCTCAGCAGCCTCTTCCAAAGTCACCTGTCTTTTACTAGGTGCAAAGACAAAACCGATGTAGTCGGCTCCTGCTGATACGGCTGTTTCCACCGCTTCTTTGGTCGATAGTCCACAAATCTTAACCTTTGTCAATCTGCAACTCCTTGATTCTTTGAGCCACATCCTCTGCCTGCATGAGAGCTGTCCCAACCAAAATTCCGTTAAAGTATGGTGCTACTCGTTCCGCATCCTGCCCTGTGAAAATAGCAGATTCAGAAATGTAATAGCGACCTTCCTCAAAGTGATGGGCCAAGTCTACACTGGTCTGCAAGTCGACTTCAAAGGTAGTCAAGTTGCGGTTATTAACCCCAATAATCTCCGCACCAAGTCTGTGGGCCACTTCGAGTTCAGCTAGATTGTGAGTCTCCACCAAGACTTCCAGACCAAGCTCTGTCGCGTAGTCGTAAAGTTCCTTAAGGCGTTCTTCTGACAGGGCAGCCACAATGAGTAAGATAACTGTCGCACCGGCATTGCGAGCGCGGATGATTTGCTTTTCATCGATGATAAAGTCCTTGTTGAGCGTCGGAATCTGCACCTGACTAGAAATCTCTCGCAGATAATGCAAATGCCCTTTAAAGAAAACTTCATCTGTCAAAACCGAAATCATCACTGCACCATTTGCTTCATAAGTCTGGGCCTGTTGCACAATATCCACATCAAGATTGATATCTCCCAAACTAGGGCTAGCTTTCTTGACTTCAGCGATTACCTGCAAACGGTCTTGATGATTCTGTAAAAATTCAGCCAAGCGATAGGTCTGACGCAGGGACTGGATTTCCTCCAGCTCCATCTGCTCGACCTCACGCGCCTTCTGTTCCAAAATTCGTGCTAAAAATTCCTGACTCATTTTTGGTACTCCTGTAACAGTCTGAGTTTCTCAAGAGCCTTGCCACTAGCAATCACTTGACGGGCCAAAGCAACACCTTCCTTGATACTAGCTACCTTACCATTAGCATAGAAACCAAGACCAGCATTTAAGACTGTAGTTTCCAAGAATGGACTTGGTTCATTTTGAAGAACGCTGAGCAAAATTTCTGCATTTTCCTGAGCATTGCCTCCACGGATATCTTCGATAGCGTAGCGCTCCATTCCCAAATCCTCTGGAGTAAAGCTTGACAAGGTGATTTCGCCATT
>CAUTTK010000122.1:0-3470 GCA_963541475.1 uncultured Streptococcus sp.
ACGATGTGTTAGAGATTGATCCAAGAGGTGTTCAAAATATTCCAATGCCTTATGGTAAAATTAACAGTCTTCGTGCATCTTACTATTTTTATGGGAGTCTCTTAGGCCGTTTTGGTGAAGCGACAGTTGGTTTACCGGGAGGATGTGATCTCGGTCCTCGTCCGATTGACCTACACCTTAAGGCATTTGAAGCTATGGGAGCAACTGTTAGCTACGAGGGAGATAATATGAAGTTATCTGCCAAAGAAATGGGACTTCATGGTGCAAGTATTTACATGGATACGGTTAGTGTGGGAGCAACGATCAATACGATGATTGCTGCGGTTAAAGCAAATGGTCGTACTATTATTGAAAATGCAGCTCGTGAACCTGAGATTATTGATGTTGCTACCCTATTGAATAATATGGGTGCCCATATCCGTGGTGCTGGAACTAATATTATTATTATTGATGGTGTTGAAAGCTTACATGGAACGCATCATCAGGTAATTCCAGACCGTATTGAAGCAGGAACATATATATCTTTAGCTGCTGCAGTGGGCAAGGGGATTCGTATAAATAATGTTCTTTACGAACACCTAGAAGGATTTATTGCTAAGTTAGAGGAAATGGGAGTTCGAATGACTGTATCCGAGGATAGTATTTTTGTCGAAGAACAGTCTAATTTGAAAGCAATTAATATTAAGACAGCTCCTTACCCAGGCTTTGCTACTGACTTGCAACAACCAATTACCCCTCTTTTGCTAACAGCTAATGGTCGTGGTACAATTGTTGATACGATTTACGAAAAACGTGTAAACCATGTTTTTGAATTAGCTAAAATGGACGCAGATATATCAACAACAAATGGTCATATTTTATACACAGGTGGACGTGGTTTGCGTGGAGCAAGTGTTAAAGCGACTGACCTGAGAGCTGGTGCAGCTTTAGTTATTGCTGGTTTGATGGCCGAGGGACAAACTGAAATTACCAATATCGAGTTTATCTTACGTGGTTATTCTGATATTATCGAAAAATTACGTAATCTAGGAGCGGATATTAGACTTATTGAGGATTAAACCGTAGAGGTGTTTATGAATATTTGGACCAAATTAGCAATGTTTTCTTTTTTTGAAACGGATCGCTTGTATTTGCGTCCTTTCTTTTTTAGTGATAGCCAGAATTTTTATGAGATAGCTTCGAATCCAGAAAATCTTCAATTTATTTTTCCAAGTCAAGCTAGTCTCGAAGAGAGTCAATATGCACTGGCCAATTATTTTATGAAATCTCCATTAGGAGTATGGGCTATTTGTGACAAGAAAACTGAAAAAATGATTGGTTCAATCAAGTTTGAAAAGCTAGACGAAATTAAAAAAGAAGCAGAACTTGGTTATTTTTTAAAAAAAGAGGCTTGGTCGCAAGGCTTTATGACAGAGGTTGTTAGAAAAATTTGTCAGCTGTCTTTTGAAGAATTTGACTTAAAACAATTATCCATCATTACCCATCTAGAAAACGAAGCTAGCCAAAAGGTTGCTCTTAAGTCTGGATTTAGTTTGTTCCGTCAGTTTAAAGGCAGTGATCGCTATACAAGGAAAATGCGAGATTATCTTGAATTTCGCTTTGTAAAGGGAGAATTTAATGAGTAAACACCAAGAAATTCTAAGCTATTTGGAAGAATTACCTGTTGGGAAAAGGGTCAGTGTTCGTAGTATTTCCAATCATCTGGGCGTCAGTGATGGAACTGCTTATCGGGCCATCAAGGAAGCTGAAAACCGTGGAATTGTGGAGACTCGTCCCCGTAGTGGAACAATTCGCGTTAAATCGAAGAAAGTTGCTATCGAAAGATTAACATATGCAGAAATTGCAGAAGTAACTTCTTCTGAGGTGTTAGCTGGACAAGAAGGTTTAGAAAGAGAATTTAGCAAGTTTTCAATCGGTGCCATGACTGAACAAAATATTTTGTCCTATCTTCATGATGGGGGGCTTTTGATTGTCGGGGACCGTACCCGTATTCAGTTGTTAGCTTTGGAAAATGAAAATGCGGTTCTGGTTACAGGGGGATTTCAGATTCATGATGATGTGCTTAAACTGGCCAATCAAAAAGGGATTCCTGTTTTAAGAAGCAAGCATGATACCTTTACCGTTGCAACCATGATAAACAAAGCCTTGTCAAATGTTCAAATTAAGACTGATATTCTGACAGTTGAGAAACTTTATCGTCCGAGTCATGAGTATGGTTTTCTGAGAGAAACCGACACAGTCAAAGATTATCTGGACTTAGTTCGTAAGAATCGCAGTAGTCGTTTTCCAGTTATTAACCAACATCAGGTTGTTGTTGGAGTTGTAACCATGAGAGATGCAGGGGACAAATCACCAAGCACCACAATTGATAAGGTCATGTCTCGTAGTCTATTTTTTGTTGGATTATCGACAAATATTGCTAATGTCAGTCAACGGATGATTGCTGAAGACTTTGAAATGGTACCAGTTACTCGGAATAATCAAACTTTACTTGGAGTTGTGACACGACGAGATGTCATGGAGAAGATGAGTCGTTCCCAAGTTTCGGCTCTACCGACTTTTTCTGAGCAGATTGGACAAAAACTCTCTTATCACCATGATGAAGTAGTCATTACAGTAGAACCCTTTATGTTAGAGAAAAACGGAGTTTTGGCTAATGGTGTTTTGGCAGAAATTCTGACCCATATGACCCAAGATTTGGTTGTGAATAGCGGAAGAAATTTAATAATAGAGCAGATGCTGATCTACTTTTTACAGGCTGTTCAGATTGATGATATATTGCGCATTCAAGCACGCATTATCCATCATACTAGACGATCAGCTATTATTGACTACGATATTTATCACGGCCATCAGATTGTTTCAAAAGCAAATGTGACTGTTAAAATTAATTAGAAACTAGGAGAAAAAATGATAACATTAAAATCAGCTCGTGAAATCGAAGCTATGGATAAAGCTGGTGATTTCCTCGCAAGTATTCATATCGGCTTACGTGATTTGATTAAGCCTGGCGTAGATATGTGGGAAGTTGAAGAATACGTTCGCCGTCGTTGTAAGGAAGAAAATTTCCTTCCACTTCAGATTGGGGTTGACGGTGCCATGATGGACTATCCTTATGCTACCTGCTGCTCTCTTAATGATGAAGTTGCTCACGCTTTCCCTCGTCATTATATCTTAAAAGATGGTGATTTGCTCAAGGTTGATATGGTTTTGGGAGGTCCAATTGCCAAATCTGATTTGAATGTCTCAAAATTAAACTTCAACAATGTGGAGCAGATGAAAAAATACACTCAGAGCTATTCTGGTGGTCTAGCAGACTCATGTTGGGCTTATGCTGTTGGCACACCGTCCGAAGAAGTGAAAAACTTGATGGATGTAACCAAAGAAGCTATGTACAAGGGAATCGAGCAAGCTGTTGTTGGAAATCGTATCGGTGATATTGGTGCAGCGATTCAAGAATACGCTGAAAG
>CAUTTK010000123.1:0-3453 GCA_963541475.1 uncultured Streptococcus sp.
ATGATTAGTGAAAGCAAGGAAACCTTAAGTTCTCAAGCACTAGCTATTAGTGTTGGGACTAACGCTAGCTACATTCGAAAGGTGATTGCCTTGTTGAAAAATGCAGATTTGATTCATTCACAGCAAGGAAAAACAGGCTATCAACTCAGTAAGTCTCCAAAGAAAATGACTTTACTAGAGATCTACTATGCTACTCAAGAAATCAATCACATTAGTTTATTCCCTGTTCATCAAAATAGTAATCCCGATTGTCCCGTTGGAAAACATATCCAAGGAGCAGTTTCACCGCTTTTCGCTAGTGCCGAATCTCAATTAGAGAAGGAATTAGCAAATCAAACTTTAGAAGATGTCATTGACAATCTATATAAACAAGCCAAACAAGTTCGAAACTGATTTTCTAGCAAGTCAGTTTTTACTAAAAACAACATATACTTGTATTAGATACAAGTATATTCAGTCGTATTAAAAAAGAAAAGAGAAATCACATGAAAGCCGCACAACATACTACTTATAACAAAAAGAATATCACACTGAACATCACTGAAATCGCCACACCAATTATTACAGACAAACAAGTCTTGGTCAAAGTCACCGCAGCTGGGGTTAATCCTCTCGATAACATGATCTCTCGTGGTGAGGTTAAGATGATTGTTCCTTACAAACTTCCTCAAACTGCAGGTAACGAAGTGGTTGGAATCGTTGAAAGCATTGGCAAGAAAGTTAACAACTTTCAGGTAGGAGACCGTGTCTTTGGCCGTCTGCCACTTGATCATATCGGCGCCTTTGCAGAATACGTAGCTGTTGATAGCCAAGCCTTAGCCAAGGTTCCAGACTATCTATCAGACGAGGAAGCTGCTGCTGTTCCTCTTACTGCCTTGACTATCATGCAGGCTCTTGACCTCATGGGCGCTCAAGCTGGGAAAACGATCTTTATTTCTGGTGGGACTGGTGGTGTCGGTGGAATGGCCATTCCGATTGCCAAGGCCAAAGGTTTGAAGGTCATTACCAACGGTTCTGGAGATAGCCCTGAGCGTGTCTTGAAACTAGGAGCAGATAGATTTATCGATTACAAAACAGAGGATTATACAAAAACTGTTAGTCAGGTGGATTATGTCCTCGATACTCTCGGTGGAGCTGAAACTGAAAAACAAATGTCTATCATGAAAAAAGGTGGTCATCTTGTTTCACTTCGTGCCATGCCAAACGGTGCCTTTTCCAAACGCATGAATCTACCAAAATGGAAACAGATTATTCTAGGCCTAGCAGGTCGCAAATTTGATAAGATGGCGGAAAAATATGGCGTCCACTACCACTTTATCTTTGTAGAAAGCAATGGCGCTCAATTACAAGAGGTAGCTGACCTCTTTAGTAAATTAGAAATCAAACCCTCTATCGATACAGTTTATCCATTTGAAGAGGTAAATAGTGCCTTAGACAAAGTCGCTAATGGTCGCTCACGTGGAAAAACAGTCCTCAGCTTTAAGAAATAAAAAGGAAAACACAATGTCATATATTACTACAAAAAATCAATACATCACAGTCGACGGGAACAAAATCGCTTATCGCGAACTCAGTAAAGGCAAATCAAAACTACCTCTTCTGATGCTGGTCCATTTGGCAGCAACCCTCGACAACTGGGATCCTAAACTCTTAGACCTTATTGCTGAAAAGCACCATGTCATTGTAGTTGATCTTCCTGGTGTTGGAGCTAGTCAGGGCAAAGTTGCTTCGACTATTCCTGGAATGGCTAAGCAGACAATTGACTTTGTAAAAGCGCTTGGTTACGATAAAATCAATCTTCTTGGCCTTTCTATGGGAGGTATGATTGCCCAAGAAATCATCCGAATAAATCCTACTCTAGTCAATCGTTTAATCTTGGCTGGAACAGGACCTCGAGGCGGAAAAGAGGTCGATAAGGTAACTGGGAAAACTTTTAGTTTTATGTTTAAAGTTGGACTCGAGCGCATCGATTCTAAACGCTATATCTTCTATAATCATGATGAACAAGGGAAAATTGAAGCTTTGAAAGTCCTAGGACGAATGGGGAGGAGAACAGAGGAATTTGCGGATAAAGACATGAACCTATCAGGATTTCTAACTCAACTTAAAGCTATTAAACGTTGGGGGAAAGATCCTCAAGACGACCTAACATTTATCACCCAACCAACCTTAATCGTCAACGGGGATAAGGATATGCAGGTTCCAACGGAAAATTCTTATGACATGCATGAAAAAATCGAAAATAGTAAACTGATCATCTATCCAAATGCTGGCCACGGTTCGATCTTCCAATATGCAGACGAATTTTCAACAGAATTAAAAGCTTTCTTGGAGAACTAATATGGTCAAAACAATTCTGATTACAGATACTACTGATGGTATCGGTAAACATTTGGCAAAGAAATTGGCCAGTGAATGGCATCATGTCATCCTCCATGGTCGCAATCCCCAAAAACTTGAGCTGGCGCTTCAAGAGGTTCGGGCAGTTTCCTTGAGAGGCAGAGTTTCGGGCTACCTTGCAGATTTTTCACAATTAGATGATGTTTATCGATTTGTGGAGAAAATCAAGCGAGACTTTCAAAGTATCGATGTCTTGTTTAACAATGCAGGCCTTTATGCTGGAAAAGAACGAAAAGCGAGTGCTGAAAATGTCGAGTTGACTTTTATGTTATCTGTTCTGGTTCCCTATATTTTAACAACTGAGCTAAGTCCCTTGTTAGAAAAAGCGGCTGACGGCCGTGTCATTAATACTTCTTCCTATATGCATCATTTTTCCAAGATCAAGAATTTGGACTTTGGATTTGAGAACAACTATAATCCCGGATTGGCCTATAATAATTCCAAACTATATACCATTTGGATGACACGTTATCTAGCCAGAGAATTCTTGCTAAAAGGTTCAAGCATCACCGTCAATTCTTACCATCCTGGCTTAATTTCAACAAACTTAGGAAATGATTCCAGTGATGAAAAAACGAAAAAGTCTCTCTTCGGACGCTTGATGAAGTCATTTTCCAAAAATCTAGACGAGGGAATTGAAACAGGCTACTATCTTACATTATCAGAAGAAATCACTGGTTTGACTGGCTACTATTTTGATGAGAAGAAAGTGAAATCTGTATCTGAAAAAGGATACACACTTGAAAAAGCACAAGATTTAATCAATTACTGTAATGATAAAATTGAGTTGTTTAAATAGAAATACGCCGAGCTTGATTAGAAATTTAATACAAGAGGAAGACTGGACAGGAACTCAATTTCAGGAGAAAACGAAGTAAATCTTCCCACAATAAAACGCATAATATCAAGCTTGTTCAAAACTGGATACTATGCTTTTTTTCTGATTTCAAAGACTTTTCCTAGCCTCTTTTTTGCTTCTTATCTCCCCTTTTTCATAATGTATTTCCGTACAGGTGCTTCAACCATTTGAACGATTTCAAATCCTTCTTTTTG
>CAUTTK010000124.1:0-3425 GCA_963541475.1 uncultured Streptococcus sp.
TCCCAACCTACCTGCGGATAAAAGAGAATAGTCGCAGGCGAAATCATTTGAATCAAAAATTGGTGTAAATAGAAACCAGCTACCAGACCAAGTACGATTCCCACAAGGGACAGCACAATCGTCTCACGATAAATGTAAAGAGTGACTTCTTTATTATGAAAGCCGAGCACCTTGATAGTGGAGAGTTCCCTGATTCTCTCAGCTACGTTGATATTGGTCAAATTGTAGAGGATAACAATAGCCAATAGAACCGATACGATGACCAAGATGGTTATGGTCTGATTGAGTGAGCTAGCGACAGAGTCAAAGAGTCGAATGGCTGAAGCATTCTGAACGACACTGGACACCGCAGCCTGATTCATAAGCAAGCCTGCCTGTCTTTCGATACTAGGCGCACTAGAATCCTTTAGCCTAACCAGATAAGTGTTGGCTTGGGGTAGCTGTCCGTAAATTTGTTCATAGCTAGCTTGACTCATATAAATAAAGTGACCAACGTAGTTCTCAGCAATGGCAGCGACCGTTAGCTCCTTACCTTCAATTTCTAAAGTCTGTCCAACCTTAACACCTGCCAACTGGGCTAGTTTAGCTGTGATGACAACACCATCTTTTAAAGTCAGCTCCTGCTGATGATGTTGCAGATGGATAAAAGGAGTTAAATCTTCTTTCTCTGTCATCATAAGGGTGATATTCTGAAGACCAGCCTTGCCTTTGAAATCCTTGTCTAGCGTTTTAGAATAGATTTTCTGGTAGGCTTGGATATCCTGCCCTTTCAACACTTCTTCTAGCTCTACCTTGTCTTGATTGGTCGCACTAGGATTTTCAGAGACAATCATCTGATACTGTTGGATTTGTTGAAACTGTCTAGACGGAACTCCTGCCACAGAGGATTGGATTCCCAAACCTGCAAAGAGAAGGGCTACAGAACCTGCCACACCAAGAATCGTCATCAACATCCGCTGTTTATAACGGAAGATATTGCGGGCTGTTACCTTATGGGTAAAACTGAGACGACGCCAAATAAAACCGATGCGCTCCAGTAAGATTTTAGCTCCTTTGACAGGCGGTTTAGGCAGTAAAAGCTGGGCTGCTGCATCATGAAGTTCCCTCCGAGCCACCAGATAGGCTGGTAACACACTCGCCAACCAACTTAAATCAAGAGCCAGCAAACTATAGGTCCAATAGAATTGAATCTGGGTTTCTCCCACCACCATGCCTTTTGTAATGACATTTGAAATCACACTGGCTAGTAAATAATGTCCAAGTATACTACCTAGAGCTGTTCCGACAGTCCCAGCCACTAGACCGTAGAGGAGAAATTTAGCGATAATATCCTTACTGCGATAGCCCAAGGCCTTAAAAATCCCTGCATGCGTTCGCTCTTCATCCACAAAGCGAGTCATAGTTGTGAAGGTCACCATAGCTGCTACGGCATAAAGAACCACAGGAAAAATATTGCCTACTGCCTGAATACTGGCTGAAGCATTACTGTACATGAGGTAGCCTTGACCGCCAGGCATGGTTTGACGATTATAGACTTGATACCTTGGCTCCGCCAAATCATCCAAGACTTGCTGATGTTTTTCTAATTTTTCCTTTTCTTGGGCTAGATTTTGTTCAGCTTGCTTTAGTTTGTCCTCTTCCTTGCTCAATTCCTGCTTAGCTTGGGTAAGTTGAGCACTGGCCTGCTCTCTCTGGGATTGAGGAAGCAAGGTTAGTTGACTTTCCTGAGCCTGTAGACGAGCTTGAGCAGCTGCTAAACGACGCTTGCCTTCCTGCAAATTAGCCTCAGCTTTGACAAGGGTCTCTTGCCCCTTGTCTAGAGACTCTTGTCCTTCTTTTTTCAAAAGTTGCAGACGTGCCTTGCCATTATCTGACAAAGCTTGTTCAAGGTCTTCCTGATGTTGCTTAGATTTTTCTTCATAAGCTACTGAAAAAGCATTTAAACCTGACAAATCTTGATATTTCAAACGAGCTATATTGTAGACTTTCTGATCAAACTGACTAGGTAAAATCACCCCATAAGCGGTTAAAGTCCCACTTCCACTTCCTGCGTAGCCCATGTCTCGCTGAGAGAGGATTTCAGCCGAATCCACAAAACCAGTAATGGTAAAAGTATGGTCTTTTAAAGAGGAATGACTGCCTTCTTTTTCTTTAAAACTAATCTCCTGTCCCACGCTATATTGACTCTGCAGATGACTTGCCAAAGCGATTTCCTGGTCTGACTGCGGAAGTCGCCCCTCTCTTAGCTGAAAGGTTGAAATTCGCTCTGGTTTGGAGTACAGCCGAATGGCATCCTGCCCATTATCCATAGTCACATCTGTCAAATAGCCAAACTCAACCTCTGCACCCTGCATCTGTTCTAGTTCTTTTTGATCTGCTTGATCCAAGCCATAGTTAGACATGACTGCCAAATCCAAGGTTTGAGCAGTGGTTAAATAAGCATTGGCAGTCTCTTCCATATTGGGGCTAGTCACTTTGAGACCTACTAGGGCTAGAGAGCCCAACATCATCAAGGTCAAGATGGATAAAAAACGCCCCTTGGAGCCTGTGAAGGACTGAATTAAGTCCTTCCAATAGGTTTTTCGTTTGATCATGCTAGTACTCCAAACTGTCAATATCCTGAGGATGCTGGTTAATCACCACATCCTTGACACTGGCATCATGCATATGAATCACGCGATCCGCAATAGGAGCTAGCGCGCTATTATGAGTCACAATGATCACCGTCGCTCCCTTTTGACGAGACATGTCTTGGAGAATTTTCAAGACTTGCTTGCCCGTCTGATAATCCAAGGCTCCAGTTGGTTCATCACAAAGGAGAAGTTTAGGATTTTTAGCTACCGCACGTGCAATGGAGACTCGCTGTTGCTCCCCTCCAGAAAGCTGTGCTGGGAAATTATTGATACGATGAGTCAGACCTACATCTATCAAGACCTTCTCAGGATCCAAGGCATCTGTTACGATTTCAGAAGCCAGTTCCACATTTTCCTTGGCTGTCAGATTGGAAACTAGATTATAAAACTGAAAAACAAACCCGACATCATTTCTACGATAATTGGTCCTCTGGTGGGAACTATAGTCTGCAATATTGACCCCATCAATCCAGATTTCCCCTTCATCATTGGTATCCATTCCCCCAAGAAGGTTAAGAACCGTTGACTTGCCTGCACCAGATGCACCTAGAATAATAACCAATTCACCCTTTTCAATCTCAAAATTCACATCACGATTGGCCACAATCTCCGTGTCCCCAACCTGATAACGCTTGTAACAGTGTTTCATCTCAATATAAGCCATCATCAACCTCACTTTCTTTAACTACTTCTTAATATCATTATAACGCTTTTTCAACTAGTTGGAAACCAGAAGCAAAATCGAGTAGGGGATAATCTCTAGCCCCTCTCACACCACCGTACGTGCCGTTC
>CAUTTK010000125.1:0-3417 GCA_963541475.1 uncultured Streptococcus sp.
ATAGCAGCATTTAGGGGCTCTTTGTTTTCAAAAAACTGTCAAAGATGGGAGTATACTTTATTTCAGAAAAAAAGTAAACCATTTCATACACTTTCCGTAATTATCTTTGCCTCATTTTTTAGATTTCAAGAGAAGATAAAAAACTCAGAAACACTTCCGTGCCTCTAAGTTTTGCTTAACAATTTTTGATAAAATAAGGCTCTTATCTATTCAAATAATTGATAGTAGTCTGAGATTTTCATTTTTGCTTTTTCTTCTTGGTTCAAATCTTGGATAATCCGTCCTTCTTTCATGACAATTAAGCGATTGCCATATTTGAGAGCATCTTCCATATGATGGGTAATCATAAGAGCTGTCAGCTGGTCTTTCTTGACAAATTCATCCGTCAATTCCATGAGTGCGACACTGGTCTTTGGATCAAGAGCTGCAGTATGCTCATCTAACAAGAGTAATTCAGGACGCTTCAAGGTTGCCATCAAGAGACTCAAGGCCTGTCTTTGTCCACCTGATAAGAACTCAATTGGTGTATTCAAATGTTTCTCAAGACCGTTTCCTACTTTTTCAATAGTTGCCTGAAATTCATCCTTATAGCCAGTCAAGCGTCGTGGTAACAATCCACGCTTTTCGCCACGAAACTTGGCAATCAAGAGATTTTCAGCTACCGTCATACGAGGGGCTGTCCCCATCTTTGGATCTTGGAAAACACGTGACAAATACTTAGCTCGTTTCTCTGGTGAAAACTTGGTAACATCTTCACCTAAAATACGAATAGTTCCACTGGTTAAGGACAAGGTGCCTGCAATAGTATTAAAAAGAGTTGATTTACCAGCACCATTTCCACCTAAAATCGTGATAAAATCCTGTTCAAAAATTTCTAAGGAAACATCATTTAAAATAATCTTTTCTTCATCAAAGCCATTTTTAACGACTTTGGTTGCATTTTTTAATTCTACAATTGCTGTCATTTGCTTAATTTGGCTCCTTTCAAGATTGTTTGCTTAAATGTTGGAATCATGAGGCAGACTGCCAAAATCACGGCACTGTACAAACGAAGGTAGCTTGTGTTAAATCCAAGCGCGATAACTGCCCACACTAAGAATTGATAGGCAATAGAACCTACAACGATTGTAACCAAACGCTCTGCCAAGCTCAAACTCTTGAAAATAACTTCTCCAATAATCAAACTTGCAAGCCCCACAACGATAACCCCGATTCCTCGAGATACATCGGCATATCCTTCTTGCTGGGCAATGAGAGCTCCTGCAAGGGCAATTACCCCATTTGATAAGACCAAGCCCATGAGCTCCATGCGCCCAGTATGAATTCCAAAACTTCTAGCCATATCAGGATTGTCACCTGTAGCAATATATGCCTGTCCTAGTTTGGTATCCAAGAAAAAGAGCATGAGAGCAATGACAAGACTGACAAAGATAAGACCTGTCAAGAGTTGGTTCAAATCTGAAGTAAAAGGCAAAACATCCTGAATTTGCTTGGTTCCAAGCAGTCCTAAATTTGCACGTCCCATAATCAAGAGCATGATAGAGTGACAGGAAGTCATTACCAAAATCCCTGAGAGCAAGGTTGGGATCTTCCCTTTTGTATAAAGAAGTCCTGCTGCCATTCCAGCCAAACAACCTGCTCCTACAGCAATAAGAGTTGCTAAAAAGGGATTCACGCCTTTTGTTATCAAAGTGACAGCAACAGCTCCCCCAAGAGGGAAGGAACCTTCTGTCGTCATATCTGGAAAGTTTAAAATCCTAAATGTCATAAAGATTCCCAGACCTAAAATAGCCCAGACAAATCCTTGAGAAATAATAGATAATATCATCTGTTTCTTAACCTTTTCTATACGATTTCTTTTGTAAAAAATTGGAGGAGATGTCCCCAACTCCTCCATTGTAGATTATTCAATCACTTGTCCTGCTTCTTTTAGAACAGATTCAGGAATCGTAATACCTAGCTCTTGTGCCAATTTTTTATTGATAACTGATTTACCAGTTGAAAAGACATTGACTGGAGTATCAGCTGGTTTTGCACCTTTCAAGACTTGCGCAATCATTTTACCTGTTGCCACACCAAGGTCGTGTTGGTCAACTACAACTGATGCCAAGCCCCCTGCTTCTACCATTGCAGTTGCACTTGGGTAGATTGGTTTTTTAGCTGATTGGTTGCTTGATACAACTGTTGAGAAGGCTGAAGCAATGGTGTTATCGATTGGAACCCAGATAGCATCGACCTTGCTAGTCATAACGTTAACTGTTGAAGCAATTTCGTTTGTTGAAGGAACCGCAAATGTTTCCACTGTCAAACCTGCTTTTTCAGCATAAGCCTTAAATTCTTCTACCTGTGTTTTTGAATTGTCTTCGCTGCTTGAGTAAAGAGCACCGATTGTTTTCACGTTTGGTGTCAAAGCTTTGATGAGTTCAACTTGTTGTTGAGCTGGGTTGTGGTCAGATACCCCTGTAATGTTGCCACCTGGTTTTTTCAAATCTTTGACCAAGTTAGCTCCGATTGGGTCTGTAATAGCGGCCATGATAACCGGTAGGTCTTTTGTGGCACTAGCCAAGCCTTGAGCAGCTGGTGTTGCGATACCAACAACCAAGTCATTCCCATTTGCAACCAATTGTTTACTCATTGTCGCAACCTTACTTTGGTCACCTTCTGAGTTCATAAAATCGATTTTAACTTGATCATCTTTATATCCTTCTTCTGCAAGTCCATCTTGGATTCCTTTATAAATCAAATCAAGAGATGGATGGCTCACAAACTGAAGAACACCAACTTTGGCAACTTTCTTCTCATTCTTAGCTTCTGGTTTATTCATTGAAGAGTAAATCAAGCTTCCTGCTACTAAGACTGCTAATGCAGCGATAATTCCAATTAAACGTTTATTTTTCATTCTATTTCTCCTTTTTTATTCCTTTAAAATACTTCACTTATCTAATACTCTTCGAAAATCTCTTCAAACCACTTCAGCTTCACTTTGCCGTAGCTATGGTTACTGACTTCGTCAGTTCTATCCACAACCTCAAAGCAGTGCTTTGAGCAACCTGCGGCTAGCTTCCTAGTTTGTACTTTGATTTTCATTGAGTATAAACAAGCGACGCCATCGTTTTCTTTCCATACTAACCTCCATCAAAAAAGTCCTCACACAAAAAACTTGTGTGAGGACGTCGATGCGCGGTGCCACCTCAATTATAGGGAATTTCCCTATCGCTCTGTCTCGCAATAACGAGATGCACTGTAAGGTGTGCTCACCGAATTTTTATGATTTCAAATTCTAAATAACATTCAGCCCAATTTTCATCATCGCCACTTATCTGTTTTCAGCTACCACAGACTCTCTAAAAAGTTTGTATGATTACTTTTCTGAATGGTTAAATTATATCATTTTTCAACTACTTGTCAAGACTCTTT
>CAUTTK010000126.1:0-3383 GCA_963541475.1 uncultured Streptococcus sp.
ACCAGACCGTTTTCACGGTAGTAGTTGTACCATGAGGAAATGCCAGCCTCGGCAATGATAACCTCTAAACCATCTACTCCAGTAGTGGCAAGTCCGTTTGACATGGTGCCTAGATAAGAAAGTCCAGTTGTGGCAACTTTTCCGTTTGACCAGTCAGCCTTGACTTGACGCTGGCGCGTGTGATCAGTGAAGGCACGGCAACGACCATTGAGCCAGTCGATGACATTTTTATAAGCCTCGATTTGCTGGTAGTCCCCGTTAGTCATGAAACCTGTAGAATCTTTGGTCCCAACACCTGAGACGTAAATATTAGCAAAGCCACGTGGAAGGAAGTAGTCGTTGAGACTATAGCTAGCGTTGATGTGAGTTAGCTTTTCCTCAGCTTTTGCCACAAGCTCATCTTGGCCTTGAGGTTGGACGAGATTGAGTTGCGGTTCCTCGAGCTCAATCCTATGAGCAGGCTTAACGTCGAGCTCGCCCTCCATCTTGTAGAGAGCCTTGTCGCTGGCTTTGTCATTTGTGCCCTGATGATAGGGACTGGCTGTCATGATAGCAGGGATTTGTCCATCAAAACGAGGACGAATAATGCTAACCTTGACTAAGTCTGGAAGTCCTTTTTGGTCCGTATCGACACGAGACTCAACGTAAACGACTTCTCGAATCACATCATGACTAGAAAAAGTAGCCAAGCTCTTGCCGTTAAAGTAGTGGTAGGTATTATCTTCAGGGATAAGACCATCACTGACCAGTTGATCAATCAGGAGATTTCCTTTTTTGGTTCGAGTATTGAGCAACTGATAGAGATTTTCAATCAAGTCACCGTATACAATAGGAAATCCAGTTTCCTTACGAAAAGCTTCACTGTCTTCGAAGTCAACTAAATAAGAAAAGCCTAAAAGTTGAAAAGCAACAGTATAAAAAATATCTGCAGTTAAATTCTTGTCTGACTGAAAAAATTTCAGTAAGTCAGTTTCTTTATCAACTGCTAAACTAGATAGAGGATAGGTGATATCCTTATAATTAAAAAAGAAACGAATAAGAAACGCTTCAAACATTTTTTTATTTGTAATGTTGACTGGTAAATCAAATCCATACTTTTTTAAATCACATAAAATAGTATCTCTTGGAAGTGATAAATAGCTGAATTGATTAAAGCGCATAAAACCTCCTTGTAAAATAATAATTAAGATTATTATATCAAAAAAAAGGGAGAAAGGGAATCATTAAGTGAGAAAGAAATTAATTAAAGAATAATGAATACAATTTATATGGAAAAACAGGTACTATTCTATAGCTGAAACAAGTTATTATAGCAAATAAGTTAACTGGACGTATCTTTCTCTTTTAAAAGATATATTCACTTCTTGGGATAAAAAAGTAAAAAAATTACCGGAGTATTTAATTCTTTAAATGTATTTTTAATTTTTTCATTCAAAAAATCTTACTTTAAGGATAAAATATAGACAGGAGTCAATGCTTTTGTCTTTCTCTTTTTGAAAAATGGTATAATAAAGTGAGAAGGATAGAGGAGAAGGGTAAATTGATTGCGCAACTAGATACAAAAACAGTCTATAGTTTTATGGAGAGTGTCATTTCGATAGACAAGTATGTGAGAGCAGCTAAAGACTATGGCTACACTCATCTGGCTATGATGGATATTGATAACCTATATGGGGCTTTCGACTTTCTAGAGATTACAAAAAAATACGGCATTCATCCTCTACTAGGGCTTGAAATGACTCTTTTAGTGGATGAGCAGGAAGTGAATCTGCGTTTTTTAGCCCTATCTAGTGTGGGTTATCAGCAGCTGATGAAACTCTCAACAGCCAAGATGCAGGGGGAGAAAGATTGGTCAGTTTTATCTCAGTACCTAGAGGATATTGCGGTCATTGTGCCTTATCTTGATGGATTGGAGTCGTTAGAATTAGGTTGTGATTACTATATAGGGGTTTATCCAGAAACACTGGCAAGCGAATTTCATCATCCAATCTTGCCCCTTTATCGGGTCAATGCTTTTGAAAGCAGGGATAGAGAAGTCCTGCAAGTCTTAACAGCGATTAAAGAAAATTTACCACTCAGAGAAGTTCCCTTACGCTCACGACAAGATGTCCTTATATCAGCAAGTTCTTTAGAGAAACTATTCCAAGAACGTTTTCCGCAAGCCTTGGACAATTTAGAAAAGCTTATTTTAGGTATTTCTTATGACTTGGATACTAGTCTGAAACTGCCTCGCTTTAATCCAGCTAGACCAGCAGTAGAAGAGTTGAGAGAACGTGCTGAATTGGGACTTGCTCAGAAGGGGTTGTCTAGTAAAGAATATCAGGACCGACTAGACCAAGAATTGGCTGTTATTCATGATATGGGCTTTGATGATTATTTCTTGGTAGTTTGGGATTTGTTACGTTTTGGACGTTCGAATGGCTACTATATGGGAATGGGACGGGGTTCTGCAGTAGGCAGTTTAGTTTCTTATGCCTTAGACATCACAGGGATTGACCCAGTAGAGAAGAATCTGATTTTTGAACGCTTTCTCAATCGTGAACGCTATACTATGCCTGATATTGATATCGATATTCCTGATATTTATCGTCCAGATTTCATCAGATATGTTGGCAATAAATATGGTAGTAAACATGCTGCACAAATCGTTACTTTTTCAACTTTTGGTGCTAAGCAGTCTCTGAGAGATGTTTTGAAGCGTTTTGGTGTGCCAGAGTATGAATTGTCTGCAATTACTAAGAAAATCAGTTTTCGTGATAATCTAAAGTCAGCCTATGAGGGCAATCTACAGTTTCGTCAGCAAATCAATAGTAAGTTAGAATATCAAAAAGCCTTTGAGATTGCTTGCAAGATAGAGGGCTATCCAAGACAAACCTCTGTCCATGCAGCTGGTGTTGTCATTAGTGACCAAGACTTGACCAACTACATCCCTCTAAAGCATGGTGACGAAATTCCACTGACTCAGTATGATGCTCATGGAGTTGAAGCAAGTGGGCTTTTGAAGATGGACTTTCTGGGACTGCGAAATTTGACCTTTGTCCAGAAAATGCAAGAGTTGCTTGCTGAAACAGAAGGGATTCGTCTGAAAATTGAAGAAATTGATTTGGAAGACAAAGAAACGCTAGCTCTTTTTGCATCTGGGAATACAAAAGGTATCTTTCAATTTGAGCAACCTGGTGCTATTCGCCTGCTAAAGCGTGTGCAGCCAGTCTGTTTTGAAGATGTCGTAGCAACTACTTCTTTAAATCGTCCAGGTGCAAGTGATTATATCAATAATTTTGTGGCAAGAAAGCATGGTCAGGAAGCAGTGACGGTTCTGGATCCAGTGCTGGAGGATATTTTGGCTCCAACCTACGGCATTATGCTCTATCAGGAGCAGGTTA
>CAUTTK010000127.1:0-3352 GCA_963541475.1 uncultured Streptococcus sp.
CTTCATTCTATCAAAAAAATCTGGAAATGTCATTCCAGATTCTACTTTTTTATTTACGTTTTCTTGCAATGAGATGGATTGGTGTTCCTTCAAAGACAAAGGCCTTGCGGATTTGATTTTCCAAGAAACGCAGATAAGAAAAGTGCATGAGTTCTTCTTCGTTGACAAAGATAACAAAGGTTGGTGGTTTGGTTGCCACTTGGGTCGCATAGAAAATCTTGAGACGTTTTCCTTTGTCTGTCGGTGTTGGATTGATAGCAATGGCATCCATAATCACATCGTTCAAGACAGCTGATGGAATACGTGTATTTTGACTTTCGCTGATTTGCTTAATCATCTCAGGCAGTTTGTGGAGACGTTGCTTGGTCAAAGCTGATACAAAGATAATCGGTGCGTAAGGCAAGTATTGGAACTGCTCACGGATATCTTCTTCCCAGTTTTTCATAGTGTGGTTGTCTTTTTCAAGCGTATCCCACTTGTTAACCACGATAATCATCCCTTTACCAGCTTCGTGGGCAAATCCTGCGATACGCTTGTCGTATTCACGGATGCCTTCTTCCGCATTGATGACCATCAAGACCACATCTGAGCGGTCAATAGCACGCATGGCACGCATGACAGAGTATTTCTCAGTATTTTCATAAACCTTACCAGACTTACGCATACCAGCCGTATCAATCATGGTAAACTCTTGACCATCTGTATCTGTAAAGTGGGTATCAATAGCGTCACGAGTTGTTCCAGCAACAGGACTAGCAATGACACGGTCTTCTCCCAAAATGGCATTGATCAAGCTTGATTTTCCGACGTTAGGACGACCAATCAAGCTAAACTTAATCACATCTGGATTTTCTTCTTCGTATTCATTTGGAAGATTTTCTACGATGGCATCTAGCACATCCCCTGTACCGATACCATGGACAGATGAGATAGGCAATGGTTCACCCAAACCAAGAGCATAGAAATCATAGATATCATTTCGCATCTCAGGGTTGTCCACCTTGTTAACTGCGAGGATAACTGGTTTGTGGGTCTTATAAAGCTTACGGGCTACGTATTCGTCTGCATCGGTAATTCCTTCCTTACCAGACACGACAAAGACGATAACATCTGCTTCTTCCATGGCAATTTCTGCCTGGTGCTTGATTTGTTCCATGAAAGGAGCATCGACATCATCGATTCCTCCTGTATCAATCATGCTAAAAGAGCGATTGAGCCACTCACCCGTCGCATAGATACGGTCACGTGTCACTCCTTCGACATCTTCTACAATGGAGATTCGCTCACCAGCGATCCGATTAAATAGGGTTGATTTCCCAACATTGGGACGTCCTACAATGGCAATAGTTGGTAGGGCCATAATTTCTCACTTTCTACAATAACTTCTTCTGTTCAAGATTTTTTCTAGTTGAGCTTGGTTCAGCTTGACCAAACTGTTCTGCTAGACGCTGACTCCAGCTTGTGGTCGCACGCGCCCCAGCATAGTCAGCCTGTACACGGTCATAAGCTTCGATTGCCTCAGTTGGCTGCTCTTGGTATTCTTCCTCAAACACCACCTGATTCAATGGCAAGCGAGGTTTGACTTCATGTTCCTCATTTGGCACACCCAGTGCCATCCCAAAGATAGGGTAGGTGTAGGCAGGCAGGTTAAAAAGCTCTGCCACTTCTTCTGACTTGTATCGAACCAAACCGATAATCACACCACCATAGCCCAAGCTTTCAGCTGCCAGCAGGGCATTTTGACCAGCAAGAGCCGCATCGACTGAACTAATCAAGAGACCTTCTACACCTTGAGGTTGGAAGTTGTCAGTATGAAGCTGGGCTCCCTTTTCCGCTCTGTTCAAATCTCCGACAAAGAGAAGGAAAACAGCAGACTGGCGAATAGCTTCTTGAGGTACCAATTCATACAGAGCATCTTTCTTCTCTTGACTTCGTACCACAATCACAGAGTAGGATTGGAAATTTTTCCAAGACGAGGCCATCTGGGCTGCTGTCAGGATTTCAGTCAAGTCTTCCTGAGGGATGGCTTGCTCCTTAAATCTTCGAACAGACTTATGAGATTTCATCAGTTTAATCGTTTCTGTCATCGACGGTTTACTCCTTCTAAACGAGTCTCCTCAGCCAAATAACGGATGCGTTCCATGACGCGTCTGGCTTCCCAGGTTTCGTCATTTCCATGTTTCCCTTTAGCGAAATGCAGCTCCAATTCTTCAAAGTTGAAGTTGGATGTGAAAAAGGTCGGTAAATCTTCCTGCATCCGATATTGGAGAATGACTTGCAGGATTTCATCCCGCACCCAAGCTGTTGATTGCTCGGCACCAATATCATCTAAAATCAGGACTTCAGAAAGCTTAATCTCATCCACCAAGGTCTTGACATTGCCATCACTGATGGCATTTTTGGCATCGATGACAAAGCTAGGATAGTGAAGAAGGGTTGATGAAACCCCACGTTTTTCTGACAAATCATGGGCTAAGGCAGCCACCATGAAACTTTTACCCACACCAAAGTCTCCATACAAGTAAAGACCTTTTCGAATAGCTGGATATTGCTCTACGAAGGCTAATAGCTTTTCAAAAACTGGCAAGCGCCCCAAATCATCCAAGTCTACTTGAGCCAAACTAGCTTTCTTGAGACTGGCTGGCAGATTGATTAACTTGAGACGGTTCTTAATAGCCGCTTCTTTTTCCGCTGCTATTAGTTCAGGAGTTTCTTCATAAGAAACATCCGCATAACCATGATTCATAACCAAAATAGGCTTGTAACCTTTGGCAATATAATCCGTATCCCCACGGAGAAACTTGTCACGCTCGGTGATGTACTGATTAAACTTGGAGATACTGCGATTCAATTCCTCTGGAGTAAGGGATTCTTGCTGGATAAAGGCCGCAACATCAGGGTCCTTCATGATTTTCTGGACCAAATCTTGATAATGAAAACGGCTAGGTTGACGTTTGAGTACGTCTCCGACACTTTCCATCTAATCTCCTCCTTTTTCTAATCGAGCTAATAGTTCTTGTTTCTTACGTTCTAGTTCCAAACGAGTTTCCTCGCTGGTTTCATTCTTATAATCTGGATTGCTCCACTTGGGTACATTGGACTTGGCAGGACTGGGTTTACTGCCTTTTTGAGCCTGACTCTTTTGCCCACGTTCACGGATGCGCAAGACCGCCTCTTCTGCCGAATGAATCTTTTGATAGGCATAGTCATTGGCTACCTTCATGGCATATTTCTCATTGATATTTGCCGAATCCACCTTATTAAAGGTCAATAAGAGAATGACATTGATGACTTCGTCCAGCAAGCCCAAGCCAGCCATCTGTTGCAAGAGTTCTCTTTCTGTTTGGGTAAT
>CAUTTK010000128.1:0-3285 GCA_963541475.1 uncultured Streptococcus sp.
GCGCACGCCTGATAAGCGTGAGGTCGGTGGTTCGAGTCCACTCGTGCCCATTAATTGGAGAATTACTCAAGAGGCTGAAGAGGACGGTTTGCTAAATCGTTAGGTCGGGTAACTGGCGCAAGGGTTCGAATCCCTTATTCTCCGTTTGAATGAGAGTTTATAACTCTCTTTTTTCTTGCTTCTTTGTTAACTGTACTGGGCTGAAGAAAAGCTAAGAACGAGAAAGGACACATTTCGTCCTTTCTTTTTTGATGTTCAGAGCGATAAAAATCCGTTTTTTGAAGTTTTCAAAGTTCCGAAAACCAAAGGTATTGCGTTTGATAAGTTTGATGAGATTATTCGTCGCTTCCAATTTTGCGTTGGAATAGGGTAACTGAAGGGCATTGACGATTTTCTCTTTGTCCTTTAGAAAGGTCTTAAAGACAGTCTGAAAAAGAGGATGAACCAGCTTAAGATTGTCTTCAATGAGTCCGAAAAATTTCTCTGGTTCCTTATTCTGAAAGTGAAAAAGTAAGAGCTGATAGAGATTATAGTGGTGTTTCAAGTCTTCTGAATAGCTCAAAAGCTTGTCTAGAATTTCTTTATTGGTTAAGTGCATACGAAAAATAGGGCGATAAAAACGTTTATCACTGAGTTTACGACTATCCTGTTGAATGATCTTCCAGTAACGCTTGATAGCCTTGTATTCATGGGATTTTCGCTCAAATTGATTCATGATTTGGACACGCACACGACTCATAGCACGGCTTAGATGTTGTACAATGTGAAAGCGATCAAGAACGATTTTAGCGTTTGGAAAAAGTTGTTTAGCTAGGTCATAATAAAGACTAAACATATCCATAGTAATGATTTTTACCTGACAACGAACAGCTCGATTGTAGCGCAAAAAATGATTTCGAATGATGGCTTGTGTTCTGCCCTCAAGAACAGTGATGATGTTGAGTTTTTTGAAATCTTGCGCAATAAAGCTCATCTTTCCCTTGGTGAAGGCATATTCATCCCAAGTCATAATCTTCGGAAGATGAGAAAAATCATGCTCAAAGTGAAAGTCATTGAGCTTACGAATAACAGTTGAAGTTGAAATGGCCAGCTGATGAGCAATGTCGGTCATAGAAGTTTTTTCAATCAACTTTTGAGCAATCTTTTGATTGATGATACGAGGGATTTGGTGATTCTCCTTGATGAGGGAAGTCTCAGCCACCGCCATTTTTGAGCACTGATAGCACTTAAAACGGCGCTTTCTAAGAAGAATTCTAGTAGCCATACCAGTTGTTTCAAGGTAAGGAATCTTAGACGGTTTTTGAAAGTCATATTTCTTCATTTGACTTCCACAATCAGGACAAGGTGGAGCCTCATAATCCAGTTTAGCGATGATTTTTTTGTGAGTATCCCTATTAATAACATTCACAAAGTGGATATTATGGTCTTTAATGTCTAGTAATTTTGTAATTGTTCCATATTATTTTTTCTAATGATGATTTGGTCGCTTTTCATTATAGATCTTATGGGACTTTTTTCTACAACAAAATAGGCTCCATAATATCCATAGGGGATTTACCCACTACAAATATTATAGAGCCTTATTTTTTGTTGTATAAACTTACTATTACTTCCAACTCTTTAGTGAAATTTCTCCGCTATTTAGCCAGATTTCTTTTCCGTCATCACATTGAACTAAAAGTTTGCCATTTTCAGAGATGTCCTTAGCAAGTCCCTTGTAGTCTTTCTGATCTAGTGTGAAAGTAACTTCTTTTCCTAGAACGAAGGACTGTTTTTTGTATAGGTATAATAGCTCTTCTGCTGGTGTTTCGAAGAAAGCACGCCAGATTTCTATAATTAATTCATTTCTGGTTATAGGTGCTGGCGCCTTAAATAGACTAGCAGCTTTTTCTTTTAATTCCTGGGGGAAGTCTTTAATAGTAAAGTTGATTCCTACTCCAATAATGATATCTGTGACTAGGCCTGTTTCTACAGACGTCATTGCCTCAGTAAGGATTCCTCCAATTTTATGATTGTTTAGGTAGATATCATTGACCCATTTTATGTCGACATCTATTAAAGTTAGGTTCTTAATGGCTTTGTAGACAGCTCCAGCTACAAGTAGTGTGTAGGATGGTAATTTGTCATAGGCGAGATTTGGTTTAAGATGGAGTGTCATATAAATACCACCTTGTGGTGAGTAGAAGGAACGTTGAAAACGGCCTCGCCCTGCTGTTTGATAGGAAGCTATATAGAGGGTGTTTGCTTCATTCCCTAAATCAATTGCTTCTTTTGCATCCAGTTGTGTTGATTTTGTTTCGGGTTTAAAACTGACTTTAATTGGAAGATTTTCTTCTAGAATCTCTGGGAGAATAAGGTCACCATTCATCAGTTTATATCCTTTGTTTTTGATGCTATCAATTTCAATGCCTTCTTGTTCTAGTCGCTTGATGGCTTTCCAAATTGATGTTCGGCTTAGGGATAGTTCTTCTGCAATTTTTTCTCCGCTGATATAGTCGGTTTCTTTAGATAGGATTTGGTAGACAGCTTGGTAGGATTTCATAGTGTTGCCTTTCTTTAAGAATAGTATATGATTTGAATCTAGTTTGGATAGTTGCGCCTAATCTATATTTTATTACTACTATTTTAACATATGCCTACTATTTACGGCATGATTTTCTTAGAGAAAATGCAATCATTAATATTGAGTTTTGAAATCTCAGTATTTTTGCTCCCTTTTTTACCTAGGAATCGTTTCCTTTGTTTTCAAATTGCTAAAAAAGTGGTACAATAAAGGGTAGCTTACTATTATCTGAATCAACTGATTTGGAGAGAAAGGATTCATTTTGAAATCAATAGGCTTTATTGAAAAGCTGAAAGGGTTGTCTAGTAAAGAGCTGATTTTATTGGGAATTATCCTGAGTATCTTTTTACCCTTTTATCTTTTTGTAGTTGTTTTCTGTTTATATATTATCAGTTTGATTTTTACAGGAGATATGAAAAGTATTCTTCAGAAAATGGGGGAGCATCCAATGCTGCTTCTTTTTCTTGGCTATAGTACTGTTATATCCGTTTTTGCACAAAATTGGATGGGTCTTGTGGCTTCAGTAGGAATGTTTCTATTTACTGTTTTCTTTTTGCACTATCAGTCGATTTTATCACATAGATTCTTTCGATTGATTTTGCAGCTCGTCTTGTTTGGCAGCGTCTTGTCAGCTGCTTTTGCGAGTCTAGAACATTTCCAAATTGTAAAGAAATTTAACTATGCTTTTCTTTCACCCAATATGCAGGTGTGGCATCAGAATC
>CAUTTK010000129.1:0-3155 GCA_963541475.1 uncultured Streptococcus sp.
AAGGCAGTTTGAAACAGAAGGAATTTGTGGCAGAACTACAGGCGACTCAAACCAAGGTGCGTAGTGTGACAGTAGGAGAGAACTTGCCAATTTTCGGAAGTCAGTTAGAAGTCCTATCTCCAAGGAAAATTGGAGATGGAGGTCATGAAGACTCCCTAGTTCTGTATGGAAAACTCTTGGATAAGCACTTTCTCTTCACAGGAAATTTGGAGGAAAAAGGAGAGAAGGATTTGCTGAAGCACTATCCAGACTTGAAAGTGGATGTTTTGAAAGCTGGCCAACATGGTTCTAAAAACTCATCAAGTTCAGCCTTTCTAGAACAGCTTAAACCAGAGATTACACTCATTTCAGTTGGAAAGAACAATCGAACGAAATTACCCCATCAGGAAACCTTGACCCGACTGCAAGGTATCAATAGCAAAGTTTACCGAACTGACCAGCAAGGAGCTATACGCTTTAAAGGTTGGAATAGTTGGAAAATCGAAAGCGTTCGATAGGAAGGATAAATACTATATATTAGTACAATAAACTAAAAATCTGTTGCATAATAATGATAAAAACGATATAATGAAAGCGTCTTCAATATTAATGATATAAAACCATTAAAAATTAGTAAAAACCATTTAATTAGTTAGTTTATGATCTATTGGTCTTTTTTAGTCCAGTGTATCTGCTGTGAGCGTTCTTAAAACTTATAGATATGATTGGAATATCTACTATAAGTCTAGTATGAATTGCCAGAGATATAACTATATTAATCCCCTGTTATGGTATCGTTATGAGGTACTAAACTACTACAGCGGAGGCTATTAATTCTTAAAGAGTGATAAAAAGGAGGGCTAGATATGTTGCATCTTACTCATGTGACCTTAAAAACGCGACAAGTCATCTTACAAGATGTTGATTTTACATTTGAAAAGGGTAGGATTTATGGTATTCTTGCTATCAATGGTTCTGGAAAGACGACACTATTCCGCGCCATTAGCAATTTAATTCCTATAAGTAGCGGAAATATTGCAACCCCTCCTTCTTTATTTTATTATGAAAGCGTTGAATGGCTGGATGGAAACTTAAGTGGGATGGACTACCTTCGCCTGATCAAGAACATCTGGAAGTCAGGGCTGAACTTGGGGGATGAAATTGATTACTGGGAAATGTCTGACTATATCAGCCTTCCCATCCGCAAGTATTCCTTAGGCATGAAGCAACGCTTGGTGATTGCCATGTATTTCCTTAGTCAAGCGAAATGTTGGCTTATGGATGAGATTACAAATGGCTTAGATGAGTATTATCGACAGAAGTTTTTTGATAGGCTAGCACAAATCGATAGACAAGAACAGCTGGTTCTTTTAAGTTCCCACTATAAGGAAGAGTTGCTTGATGTCTGCGATAGAGTAGTAACCATTCATCAGGGGCAAATAGAAGAGGTTTAGTTTATGAAAGATGTTAGTCTATTTTTATTAAAAAAAGTTTTCAAAAGTCGCTTAAACTGGATTATCTTAGCTTTATTTGTATCTGGACTCGGTGTTACCTTTTATTTCAATAGTCGGACTGCAAACTCACACAGCTTGGAGAGCGAGTTGGAAACCAGTCTTGTAAAAGATGAGAGAATCATCAATGAATATGAAGAGAAACTCTCCCAAATATCTGATACCAGCTCGGAGGAATATCAGATTGCTAAAAATAATTTAGACGTGCAAAAAAATCATTTGACTCAAAAGACAGAAATTCTGACTTTATTAAAAGAAGGGCGATGGAAAGAAGCCTACTATTTGCAGTGGCAAGATGAAGAGAAGAATTATGAAAGGATATCAAATAGCCCGACTTCTAGCTCTGAACTAAAAATGGGGGCTGACCGCGAGCGAAAGATTTACCAAGCCTTATATCCCTTGAACATAAAAGCCCACAATTTAGATTATCCGACCCACGGGATTGATCAGATTGTCTGGATTTTAGAGGTTATCATCCCAAGCTTGTTTGTGGTTGCTATTATTTTTATGCTAACGCAACTATTTGCAGAAAGATATCAAAATCATCTGGATACAGCTCAATTATATCCTTTTTCAAAAGTGACATTTGCAATGTCCTCTCTTGGAGTTGGAGTGGGCTATGTAACTGTGCTGTTTATTGGAATCTGTGGTTTTTCTTTCCTAGTGGGAAGTCTGATAAGTGGTTTTGGACAGTTAGATTATCCCTACCCGATATATAGCTTAACAAATCAAGAAGTAACTATTGGGAAAATACAAGATGTGTTATTTCCTAGTTTGCTATTAGCTTTCTTAGCCTTTATCGTCATTGTGGAAGTCGTCTACTTGATTGCTTACTTTTTCAAGCAAAAAATGCCTGTCCTCTTTCTTTCACTCATTGGAATTGTTGGCTTATTGTTTGGCATCCAAACAATTCAGCCTCTTCAAAGGATTGCACATCTGATTCCCTTTACTTACTTGCGTTCAGTGGAGATTTTATCTGGAAGATTACCTAAGCAAATTGATAATGTCAATCTAAATTGGAGCATGGGGATAGTTTTACTTCCTTGCCTGATTATCCTTTTGTTAGTGGGGATTCTATTTATCGAAAGATGGGGAAGTTCACAGAAAAAAGAATTTTTTAATAGATCCTAGCTTTCCTATAGGGAAAATAAGTAAAAACTAACATAGAGAGGGAATCAACTTGATTCTCTCTTTTTGATTCGAAAACCAATCCAAAATACAAACACAAACTTTTCAAAAAAATAACTTTTTATCTTGACAAGGGCTAGAAAACTTGGTATCATATAAAAGTTGAGAAAAGCAGAAGTGAGAGCTTCTCGCCTTGTGACATTAAGTTGCCTGGCCCTACGGATGAAAAGTTTCTAAGAAACGCTATCATAACGTGCGGGCTTGTATATTTACGAGTCCGCTATTGTTTTTCTCTAATAAAACAAAAGAGGTGAAAACCATAGCAAAGCAAGACTTATTCATCAATGATGAGATTCGTGTACGTGAAGTTCGCTTGATTGGTCTTGAAGGAGAACAGCTAGGCATCAAGCCACTCAGTGAAGCGCAAGCTTTGGCTGATAACGCTAATGTTGACCTAGTATTGATTCAACCCCAAGCCAAACCGCCTGTTGCAAAAATTATGGACTACGGTAAGTTCAAATTTGAGTACCAGAAGAA
>CAUTTK010000130.1:0-3140 GCA_963541475.1 uncultured Streptococcus sp.
TTCTTTTGATAAAATCTTAAAAATCTAGTATAATAGATAGAACTGAAAGTATGAGGTTACTAGCAATGAAAATGAAACAAATTAGTGATACAACTTTGAAAATCACGATGTCTTTAGAGGATTTGATGGATCGTGGCATGGAGATTGCAGACTTTCTCGTTCCTCAAGAAAAAACAGAAGAGTTCTTTTATGCTATCTTGGATGAGTTAGAGATGCCTGAGAGCTTTCTGGATACAGGCATGTTGAGCTTCCGTGTGACTCCAAAACCTGATAAGGTAGATGTCTTTGTAACCAAATCAAAGATTGATCAAAATCTAGATTTTGAAGACTTATCGGATTTACCAGATATGGAAGAATTGGCTCAAATGTCTCCAGATGAATTTATCAAAACCTTGGAAAAAAGCATCGCAGAAAAGACTAAGGATGATATCGAAGCGATTCAATCTCTAGAGCAAGTAGAAGCCAAGGAAGAAGAGCAGGAACAGGCTGAACAAGAAGCTGAGAGCAAGAAAGAACCTTACATCTATTACATCCTTTCTTTTGCTAAGTTGGCTGACTTGGTGGCTTTTGCCAAGACAGTAACTTTTGAGATGGAAACTTCTGAACTCTACAAAATGAACGAGCGCTATTATTTGACCATTTTAGTGGATATTGAAAATCATCCAAGTCCATATCCAGCTTGGCTCTTGGCCCGTATGCGCGAGTTTGCAGATGATAGTGAAATCAGTCGCTCAGTCTTACAAGAGTATGGCCAAGTCTTGATGAATCACGATGCGGTGATTAATCTACAAAAGATTGGATAATCATTTCTGGAAAATTATTTCTAGATTTTAGGAAGAGCGAATCATCTGATTCGTTTTTTCTTTTTTAGACTGAAATAGTGATTTACTATAATAGGAATTTTCACAAAATTCTGTTATAATGGCTATATTAGAAAATTTCGAGGAGACAAACATGACAGTTAAAATTGCTTTACTAGGATTTGGTACCGTTGCAAGTGGCGTGCCCTTCCTCCTAAAGGAAAATGGAGAAAAAATCAATCAATCAGCACATTCAGAGATTGAAGTTGCTAAGGTATTGGTCAAGGATGAAGATGAAAAGAATCGCTTGCTTGCAGCAGGGAATGACTTTAACTTTGTAACCAATGTAGATGATATTTTGTCAGACCAAGACATTACCATTGTAGTGGAATTGATGGGGCGTATCGAACCTGCTAAGACTTTTATCACTCGTGCCTTGGAAGCTGGAAAACACGTTGTTACTGCTAACAAGGACCTTTTGGCTGTCCATGGTGCAGAATTGTTAGAAATCGCTCAAGATAATAAGGTAGCACTTTACTACGAAGCAGCAGTAGCTGGTGGGATTCCAATTCTTCGTACTCTAGCAAATTCCTTGGCTTCTGATAAAGTCACGCGCGTGCTTGGAGTGGTTAACGGAACTTCCAACTTCATGATGACCAAGATGGTGGAAGAAGGCTGGTCTTACGATGATGCTCTTGCGGAAGCACAAAGACTAGGTTTTGCAGAAAGTGACCCGACAAATGACGTGGATGGGATTGATGCGGCCTACAAGATGGTGATTTTGAGCCAATTTGCCTTTGGCATGAAGGTTGTCTTCGATGACGTAGCCCACAAGGGAATCCGCAACATCACACCAGAAGACGTAGCTGTAGCTCAAGAGCTTGGTTACGTAGTGAAATTGGTTGGTTCTATCGAGGAAACTCCTTCAGGTATTGCTGCAGAAGTAACACCAACCTTCCTGCCTAAAGCGCACCCACTTGCCAGTGTGAATGGTGTAATGAACGCCGTCTTTGTAGAATCTATCGGTATTGGTGAGTCTATGTACTACGGACCAGGTGCTGGTCAAAAACCAACTGCAACAAGTGTTGTGGCGGATATTGTTCGTATCGTTCGTCGCCTGAATGATGGAACCATCGGTAAAGACTTCAACGAATACAGCCGTGACTTGGTCTTGGCAAATCCTGAGGATGTTAAAGCAAACTACTACTTCTCAATCTTGGCACCAGACTCAAAAGGTCAGGTCTTGAAGTTGGCTGAAATTTTTAATGCTCAAGATATTTCCTTCAAGCAAATCCTCCAAGACGGAAAAGAGGGTGACAAGGCGCGTGTTGTGATCATCACACACAAGATTAATAAAGCCCAGCTTGAAAATGTCTCAGCTGAATTGAAGAAGGTTTCAGAATTCGACCTCTTGAATACCTTCAAGGTGCTAGGAGAATAAGATGAAGATTATTGTACCTGCAACCAGTGCCAATATCGGGCCAGGTTTTGACTCGGTCGGTGTAGCTGTAACCAAGTACCTTCAAATTGAGGTCTGTGAAGAACGAGATGAGTGGTTGATTGAACACCAGATTGGCAAATGGATTCCACATGACGAACGTAATCTCTTGCTCAAAATCGCTTTGCAAATTGTACCAGACTTGCACCCAAGACGTTTGAAAATGACCAGTGATGTTCCCTTGGCGCGTGGTTTGGGTTCTTCTAGCTCGGTTATTGTTGCTGGGATTGAACTAGCCAACCAACTGGGCCAGCTCAACTTGTCAGACCATGAAAAATTGCAATTAGCGACCAAGATTGAAGGACATCCTGACAATGTGGCTCCAGCCATTTATGGTAATCTCGTTGTTGCGAGCTCTGTTGAAGGTCAAGTCTCTGCGATTGTGGCAGACTTTCCAGAGTGTGATTTTCTAGCCTACATTCCAAACTATGAATTGCGCACTCGCGACAGTCGTGGTGTCTTACCTAAAAAATTGTCTTACAAGGAAGCTGTTGTAGCTAGTTCTATTGCCAATGTGGCCGTTGCAGCCTTGTTGGCAGGAGACATGGTGACAGCTGGGCAAGCGATTGAGGGAGACCTCTTCCACGAACGCTATCGTCAGGACTTGGTGAGAGAATTTGCGACGATTAAGCAAGTAGCCAAAGAAAATGGTGCCTATGCAACCTACCTTTCTGGTGCTGGGCCGACAGTTATGGTCTTGGCTTCTCATGACAAGATGCCGACGATTAAGGCAGAATTGGAAAAGCAACCCTTCAAAGGAAAACTTCATGACTTGAAAGTTGATACGCAAGGTGTCCGTGTAGAAGCAAAATAAAGAATAGAAGATAGGATGGGGAAACTCT
>CAUTTK010000131.1:0-3139 GCA_963541475.1 uncultured Streptococcus sp.
TAGCGGGTGCCCACGGAGGACTTACACCTCAGATATACGACATGCCCGTCGTACTCCAAAAGCTTGAAGACTTTCCCTCAAGCTTTTTTCTATCAATGAGTTTCTCCACCTACCAACTTGAGATCCTGATCTCCATGTTCTATAATGGCGCCGATTGCTGCTTCTATCCCTCGCCTAATATCCACTAAACTCATAGCTGGAGTAGTAGGCCGATTAACCACCTGTTCCATCATATAAGGAATATGCATAAAACCTGCCTTAACATGTGGAAATTTCTTTTCTACCAAATAGAGGGCCTGATACATCAAATGATTGCAGACAAAAGTTCCTGCCGTATTGGAAACAGAGGCCGGCAATCCCTCTTTTTTTATAGCTTGAACCATCGCTTTAATAGGCAGACTACTAAAGTAGGCCGGAGCACCATCTGGACGAATGGAAAGGTCAATCGGCTGATTACCTTCGTTATCAGGGATACGTGCATCGTCTTGATTAATGGCCACTCGTTCAGGTGTCAAGCTAGACCTTCCACCTGCTTGGCCGATACAAAGGACAAAGTCAGGTTGATAACGGTTCATCTCTTCTTCCAATACTTGAGCCGATTTGTGAAATACTGTCGGTACTTCTAGCCAACGAACCTCAGCACCATGAATTTCAGCTGGCAAACCTTTAACAGCCTCCAAGGCTGGATTGACCTTTTCCCCTCCAAAGGGTTCAAAACCAGTCACTAATACTTTCATTTCTAACCTCACAACCAATTCCATGAAACTCTTTTCTTAAAAACAAGTATAACATATTTCCCTTATTCTGGAGTGAAAAGGACTAGCGAGACTAGTACCGCCTTTCAAATTTATTTAAAGAGTAAAATACTAATCAAGGCCAAAATAGCTGGTCCACCTTGCTTCAAAATAATTTTCTTATCTGCTGTGAGAGAGCCATAAGCCGCAGCACCAATTACAAACAAGACAAAAATAGTCACAATTTCTAAATTCTGTGAGAAATAAATCCCATACAGGAGAAAGACTCCTAGCAAAGCATTATAAATCCCTTGATTTTTGAACAGTGAACTTACCGACGGACGAGCCAGTTCTTCCTTATCCATGTTAAAGACACGACTAGTCGCTTCTGATTGCGTTGCAACACTTTCCAAATAAAAAATGTAAAAATGCTCCAAAGCAACGATCGTTACTAAAATGATTGTAATAATTGACATCTATTTCTCCTTAAATTTCTATATTCTCAATCCCCAAAACCAATTTATTTAATAAACGGTTGAGTTCTGTTTTTTCAGATTCTGTTAAGATACTTTCCATCTCTTCCTTAACCTTGATATGCTGCAGAGGGGGATTCACCACTAACTGCTCCTTCGCATACTTCGTAGTCTCTACCAACACTTCACGCTGATTTTCAGGATTGCGATGACGCTCCACCAAACCTTCCTTTTCCAAAATCTTGAAATGCCGTGTCAAAGCAGCCTGATCAATCCTCAAACGCTCCTGAACTCCCATTTGATTACAGGGAGAATTCTCCAGTAAAAACAGTAAAATCTGATACCGTGTCAAACTAATCCCAAGCCTTTTTTCAAACAATTGCGTGCTCGCTTGCTCAGACAAGCGGAGTTGATAAAGCAGATCTTGAATCTCTATCATTTCTTTCTCCTTTTTATTGATTCGTCAATAATTGACTAATCAATTATAATACAAAGTAAAATAGATTGCAAGAATGTTGCTTGAATCATTACAAAATGGTAACTTCCCATTTTCCATTCAAATTGACAAAGAAAAAAACGAACGAGAATCGCTTTCTATCACGAAAGCTAGATCTCATTCGTCAAAATGATATTACAAAGTCTGATTTATCCATTCATTGAAACGTGAACGTGGTCATAGTGGTTTTCTGTCACGCTACCACGGTCTGGCATTGGGTTCCAAGTATTAGCTGGTCCATATTTGCTATCGAATGGAGCATAGAAACGTTGTTTCCAGATGATGTAACTAATTCCACGGCTAGCCATGTTTTGAATAGCGTATTCCGCAATCTTATCCCCTAGTTCTGAGCTTTCTGCTACCATAAAGTCGATAGCCAAACCTTTTCCGTGATCTCCACTGTCTCCTGGACGGTAACCACTAAAGGATGTGATTCCAAACAAGTTGGCAATTTCTTCTTTGAAGGCAGCTGTTTGTGGTTGAAGGCCTGCATTTTCAGATTTTGCTACTGCAAGTCCAGCATAATCGGGCGCAGCTGGAGCTGCATAAGTTGTTGAAACTGTTTTCGCCTCTTCTGGTTGATAAGTAGAAACTACTGGTGTAGCTTCACTTGATGATGCTACTTCTTTTGCTTCTTCTGCACTTGTTGCAGTTGTTTCGATTGCTGTTTCTTCTGCTGGAGTTGCAGTTTCTTCCACTGTTGAAACTGCTTGTGGGCTTGCTTGTGTTTCTTGCTTCTCAGCTTGAGTCGTTGCCTGAGGAACTGCTTCTGTAACTGCACTAGTTGTTTCGGCTGTTTGCTCAGCTGGCGTAGAAGTGTTTGTAGATGATGCCACTTCTTCTGCAGCAGTCACTGTCTCTGCAACTTCTGAATTTGATGCTGCTTCTTTTGGAACTTCTGCAATCGGTTGAGAAAGATCTGCAACTTGAACAGTTTGATCATCAACGGTTACTTGATTGGTTGTCAAATCTGCTGTCGCAGTTGTCACTTCTTCACTAGAGTCTGCTTGAGGAGTTTGGATTTCAACTTCTGTTACTTCTTCTGCTTCATTAACAGTCGTTGTCAAAACAGTTTCTGGGAAAATCAAGTCCATATTAGTGATTTTATTCAAATTCGCAAGAACTGTAACATCTACACCCAGGGCTTCTGCAATGGTGCTCAAGGTATCACCGTACTGAACGGTATAACTTGTTTTGTTGTCCATTTTAGTCAAATCGTTTTGGATTTGCTCAACACTACGTGCAGTCCAAAGGACTTCTTCTGCTTGAGTTGCCAATACTGGGGCAAACGACAAGGCTACCGTTGAAGCCAATAATATTCTTTTCTTCATTCTTTCAAATTCCTTTCAAATGAGTACCTGTCTATCATAACACAAAAAATGCAGAAAAAAAGCCCTCTCGGGCCTATTTAACAGAACTGTCTATTCCTTGTAACA
>CAUTTK010000132.1:0-3072 GCA_963541475.1 uncultured Streptococcus sp.
TGGTAACATACTTGGCAGCGTGGATTTCATCGTTCATAACGACCAAAACTCCTTTGTCTGCAGCCCTGTCGTCGCTAGCCACTCGTAGAGCACTCAGATAATTATAAACACCATCACTACCGAGTTCGTTGGAGCTGCGCATGGCCCCTGTTAGAACGATGGGCATGTGGGGAACTTCCATGGTATCAAGGAAATAAGCTGTTTCTTCCAAAGTATCAGTCCCGTGTGTGATCACCACCCCATCGTAGTTATTCGCTTCCTCTTTGATTTTTTGGTAGAGAGCCAGCATATGCTTGGGTTTGATATGGGGGCTTGGCAGGTTAAAAAAGTCTAAGGCGTGGACTTGGATTCCTTCGAGGGGATTGGACACATGGTTCATGGGATTATCTGAACTCGTCACAACAGCGCCAGAAGCATCGGCCTGCATGGAAATAGTCCCACCCGTATGTAAAACAAGGATTTTCTTAGGCATGATTTACTCACTCTTTCTGAAATGTGGTATAATCATTGTATCACAAAAGGGGAGATTGGGATAGGATGGAAGTCAAAGCTGTTTTTTTTGATATCGATGGAACCTTGGTCAACGATCGCAAGAGTGTTTTGAAATCCACTAAGGACGCGATTAAAATTGTCAAAGAACAAGGGGTGCTGGTTGGTGTAGCAACGGGACGAGGACCTTTTTTTGTTAAGGAATTGATGGACGATTTGGACCTGGATTTTGCGGTAACCTATAATGGCCAGTATATCTTTACTAAAGACAAAGTCCTGTTCACGAGCCCAATTTCCAAGTTACATTTGCGCCAGCTCATTACGTATGCTAAAAAAGAAGGTAAGGAGATTGCCCTAGGGACCAAGGATGCCATGTTGGGTTCTAAAATCATGTCCTTTGGTTTGGGTTCTTTTTCCCAACGAATCAGTCGCTTCGTTCCCTCTGTTTTAACCCGAACAGTGAGTCAGTCTTTTAATCGTATGGTCAGCAAGGTTGTTCCCCAAAAGGAAGAGGAACTGCTTCATCTGATGAATCAGCCTATCTACCAAGTTTTGATGCTGATGACGCCAGAAGAATCTGAAAAGGCAGCGTCTGATTTTGAAGACTTGAAATTGACACGTAGCAATCCATTTGCTGCGGATGTCATCAATCAAGGAAATTCTAAATTGGAAGGCATTCGCCGAGTTGGGAAGGAATATGGCTTTGACCTCAACCAAGTCATGGCCTTTGGTGACTCAGATAACGACCTTGAAATGCTGGCGGGTGTTGGTATGTCGGTCGCTATGGGAAATGGTAGTAGCAGTGTTAAGGAAGTGGCCAAGCATATCACAACCAGCAATCAGCAAGACGGAATCCACAAGGCCTTGGAACATTTTGGTGTTCTGGCTTCAGAAAAAGTCTTTGTCAGCCGTGACTATCATTTCAATAAGGTCAAGACCTTCCACCACATGATGGATGAACGGACCCAAGAAGAACCTCGAGCTTGGGATTTAGAAGGTGCAACCCACAGGGCTGGCTTTAAAATAGAAGAATTGGTGGAATTTGTTCGAGCTGCTAGTCCTTCTGAAGAGGATTTTGGTCAAGCTCTATCGCAACTTCATCAGGCTCTTGATAAGTCAGCAGATAAAGTAGCCAAGAAGACGCTTGCCCAGCAAGATTTGGTAGGGCAGGTGGATGCCTTGATTGACACGCTTTACTTTACCTACGGTAGTTTTGTCTTGATGGGGGTGGACCCAGAACGTATTTTTGATATTGTCCATCAGGCCAATATGGGGAAAATTTTCCCAGATGGCAAGGCTCATTTTGATCCAGTGACCCACAAAATCTTGAAACCAGATGATTGGGAAGAAAAATATGCTCCAGAACCTGCTATTAAAAAGGAACTGCAGCGCCAGCTCAAGGCTTATGAACGCCATAAAGAGAGAAATAAACAGTAAAGAAAAAGGAGCGCTGAGCTCCTTTTCTTGGTGATTATAAGGTTTTTTCTTGTTCTCTCACAACTAGCAAATCGACCTTAGCATGGCGGAGGATGTATTCAGATGAAGAACCGACCAAGAGGCGTTCAAAGGCGTTGAGACCAGTTGCGCCAACGAGAATGAGATCCACTTCCTCAGCATCGGGAATAGTACGTGCCAAGAGGGTTTTTGGATTTCCCATTTCAATGACGATGTGAACATCTGTCACACCAGCATCTTTAGCACGTTTTTCGTACTCTTTCATCAGACTTTCAGCGTCGACTTGGAGTTCTTCGTAAACTTCAGCATCAAAGGTGGATACGCTTTGGAGAGCGCGTGTGTCAATGACATGGGCGATGGTGAGTTTAGCGTCGTTTCGTAGAGCAGAATGAACTCCCTTGACAAAAGCCAAGTCCGCTTCCTTAGAACCATCGATTGCGACCATAATATTTTGGTAACGTTGTGCCATAATGAAACCTCCTGAAATTTTCTTACTATAATTGTAAACCTTTTCACTATAGAAGTAAAGCAAAAAAAGTATTTTTCAAAAGAATGTTAGCGATTAAAATCTATATAAATATATGATAAAATAAAAGAAAGGATAGCAGGAAAGAAGTGAAGGGAGGGAGAATGATGAAGCACTCTTTTCAAGACACAAAAAATTCAAATTTCCTTTATTATGGAATCATCCTAGTTTCAGTCTTGCTAGAAGTTATCATGGTCTGGCAATTAGAGAGTCTGGTACCGCTTCTCTATCCAGGTTTTATTGGTTTTTTAGTCTTTCATTTACTTTACCATTTGGTATTATTCCTAGTCGCAAAACGAAGTGGGCGTTGGGATTACTTGATGATATGGGGACTTTTCCTCATGTTCAATCTTCTTTATGACTCCTTTTTAGGCTTGCTTTTTCTAGGTTTATCTTTTGGTATGTGATGTGACTTTCGCAAAATACCTGCTATCTCCCCTGTCTTGACCTCGCTTTTAGCGAGGCTTTTCTTCTATGCGAACCTAGTAACACATTTCAGCAAACTTGTCGCATTCTCTTTCTAGTGGTATAATGTTACTATCCTGAAGAATTGAGGAAACAAGATGAAAGAATATAACAAGTCTAGTAAGTTAGAGCATGTT
>CAUTTK010000133.1:0-3016 GCA_963541475.1 uncultured Streptococcus sp.
TATTGGCTAGGTTGTTGGCATAGTTACAGAGACTTGCTAGGCTGACACCAAGAACTACATCCAAGGCATTTTGTTGGGTGTAGCCAGCTTCTAAAAACTCAGACAAGGCTTCATCTCCAACACGCCCCTTGGTATTAATAACCGCTAAGGTAAACTTAGCTAGGGTGTCCAATTTAGGATCTGTTTCAATCGGAGTGCGATTGCGGAGGGCTTGAAGCAGGTCATCATTCATCTGGATTTGTTTGATTGAAAAGGCTGTGTGACCTGCGACGCAGAAGGCACAGCCATTTGTTACAGCTGCTGTGATTTGCACTACTTCGCGCTCAACGGGTGTTAAGCTATTGCGACGGTTGATAGCTCCGACAGTACGGTAAGCCTCTAGGGCAGTAGGAGCATTAGCCAAGAGTCCGATTAGATTTGGAATAAAGCCATTGTTGTCTTTTTCTACTGTTTCAAGAACTTCTTTCACTTCTGCTGGTGCTGATTCTACTGTATGGATTGTAAATGTTGTCATCATAAAACCTCTTTTCATTTTGTTGAAACCTAGTCTATCACAGATTCTATACCTTGCATAATATATATTTTAAATTGCACTGATAAAAATTCTTTATGAAAGTAAAAAACCACACAATCTGTGTGATTCCATTATTTATTAAAATACTTTTTAGTCTCAGCAATGACGACTGGTGATAAAACTAAGAGGGCAATCAAGTTTGGCAGAGCCATCAAGGCATTGACGATATCTGCGATAATCCAAACCATATCCAACTCGATAAATCCTCCCAACAAGACCATGAACACAAAGACCACACGGTAAAGCCAGATGAAACGAACACCAAATAGGAACTCGAAACAGCGTTCTCCATAGTAGTTCCAACCTAGAATCGTCGTAAAGGCAAAGAGTACAAGGAAGATGGTCAAGAGGGCAGGCCCAAAGTGTGAAAAGACTGTTGAGAAGGCTGACTGAGTCAAAGCCACTCCATTCAAGTCACTATTCCATACTCCAGTTACCAAGATGGTCAAACCAGTTAGAGTACAGATGATGAGGGTATCAATAAAGGTTCCTGTCATGGAAATCAAGCCTTGCTCTACTGGTTCATTTGTCTTAGCCGCAGCAGCTGCAATGGGAGCAGAACCCAGACCAGATTCGTTTGAGAAGACACCACGCGCCACACCATTTTGAATAGCCATTCGAATGCTAGCACCGGCAAATCCACCTACCGCAGCAACAGGACTAAAAGCTGATGTCAAGATTAAAGCGATTGTGGTAGGAATTTTCCCGATATTAAAGAAAATAACTGTAAGAGTTCCCAAAATATAAATAATAGCCATAAAAGGAACAACAGTAGTTGAAACCTTAGAAATGGACTTGAGACCACCAAAGACTGCAATCGCTACAAATACAGACAACACAAGAGCAGTGATAGCTGGCGAAATAGTCGTTGTATTCTGGATAGATTCTGTAATCGAGTTGACTTGGGTGAAGGTTCCGATTCCCAACAAAGCTACTAAGACACCTGCGATAGCAAAAAAGATGGCAAGTGGTCTCCACTTTTCTCCCATTCCTAGAAGAATATAGTGCATGGGACCTCCTGCAACAGCACCGTTATCGTCTTTAGTCCTGTATTTAATAGCTAATAAACCTTCCGCATACTTGGTTGCCATTCCAAAGAAAGCCGCCATCCACATCCAAAAGAGAGCTCCTGGTCCACCGACCTTGATAGCTGTCGCCACCCCGATAATATTTCCCGTACCAACTGTCGCTGCGAGTGCTGTACACAAGGCCGCAAAGCTGGATACATCGCCATGCCCCTTGTCCTTAGTAAAAATAAGCTGGAAGGCCTTGGGCAGACGCAAAACCTGCAAGAGTCCTAGACGGGCAGTTAGGTAAATCCCTGTTCCGACCAAGAGAATCAAGAGGGGTGGGCCCCAGGCAAAAGCATCGATTGATTTAAGCAATTCTAACATTTCCTTCTCCTATCTTTTCAACCCCAAAAGAAAGAGCACATGCAAGATACATGTACTCTGGAATGCTTAGATAAATGCTAAAAAGCGGTCTATCCTAGCTCTGTCCTTTTACCTGAGAGTTTGAGCAGTTGCCTGCCTTGCCCCTTCGGTGCCTTTACGGTCTCTCCAGAGTTCCGTCCATTTACAGTCATGAAAAATCAAACGATTCCCCACTTCTATTAAACTTCATTCGGTGTTGGTATTTAATTGATTCTTATTTTACAAAAAATGTTGGCTTTTGTCAATGTGTTTTGGAAAATTCTTATTTGACTCTGTAGAAAAAGATTGAGCATTCCCATGTGCGTGAAGTGCTATTAATTAAATGAATCTATTTCACTTCTAGTCTACACGATATAAGAATTGTTCTGGTTTATTATGTACTGGAAATGAAGCACGATAGATGATTCTATCTTTACTAATATCCGAAGCGTCTGATATTATTCCATCCATAGATGTCTCATCAGGTATTCTAACTCCTGCTGGTATGAATTGAATAAAGACTCCAAAAGATGGACCTGAGTAGCGAGCTCGTAAAAAATCATTGACTATTTCTGATTCTGCAAGGTCAACTTTAAATTTCTCTGGCGCTATCAAGCCATCTTTACTAAAGACTAAGTCTTCTCCTCCATGACCATTACTCCATTTTCCCTCAATACTAGAGAAATCTCCATTTTTTATGGCATTTATATCCATTTTTTTAGAAGCAGTTTCGCTAGTTGAAGATGATGTCTCAGCTGTCCCCTTATCTGCACTTGCCCCTCCAGGAATCTTATCTGAAACAGACTTCCAGCTTAAGGTCTCTAGAGAAATGGGAGAACCGACCCCAAGATCTGCTAGTTCTTGAGCCTCCTTACCCTTTACCAAAGACTGTCCATCTTCACTAAATTGATAGTGGGTATAGATATGACTCGTTGCTGTACCAGCTCCACGATATAGCAGAGAATTATCTGGCAAGATACCGACTGTCATTCTCTCACCAATCTGGTCTAAACGATTTTCTTGATTGGTC
>CAUTTK010000134.1:0-3011 GCA_963541475.1 uncultured Streptococcus sp.
CCCTTGAAACAAAAGCCTCATCCGTCTGTTGTGACAAGTAGAAAGAAAATGTTATGTCTGAACGTAGAATCTCTGAAAAGTCTCTTGAAAATCTCAGAAAATCAAACCAAGAATCTAATTTATTAACTAGAGAAGCCATCGAAACAGCCCTCTTGCAGCTCTTGGAAAAAAAGGACTTGACCAAGATTAGTATTTCTGAATTGGTCAAACGTGCAGGTGTTTCGCGTGCGGCCTTTTATCGCAATTATGATTCTAAAGAGGAAATTTTAGAGAGTGTCTTTAAACGAACTGTCCACAACATCATGGAACAGCTACACCATTATGATTTAAAGACAGACCTTTATCTGGTCTGGGTTCACCTTTTCCGAGAGGCAAGAAAGGAAGCCAGAGTGATTCAACTGGCCTTGGATTACCATCTGGAAAAAATCTTTGTCCAAGCCATGCAGGAATTTCTAGAAAAATACCATGGGAAATCAAAAGGTGTCAGCTCTTATCTTCATTCCTTTTGGAGCTCGGCCATCGTCTCTGTCCTCCTAAAATGGATCAAGGATGGCATGAAGGTACCTGCTGAAAAGATTGCGGATTTACGGTTACCATTTTTTAAAAAAATAGAGAAAAAGGAGAAGAGATATGACTGAAAAAAGACTGGCCTGGGATGAGTATTTTGCAGCCCAAGCATTACTAATTGCCAATCGTTCCACTTGTAAACGTGCCAAAGTGGGCGCGATTCTGGTAAAAGATAATAAGGTTATTTCCACTGGTTACAATGGTTCGGTGTCAGGAACCGAGCATTGTATTGATCACGAATGTCTGGTCATCGAAGGCCACTGTGTTCGCACCCTTCATGCTGAAGTTAATGCCATCCTTCAAGGTGCAGAGCGTGGTGTTCCTAAAGGTTTTACGGCCTATGTAACCCATTTTCCTTGTTTGAATTGTACCAAACAATTGCTGCAGGTCGGATGCAAGCGTGTAGTTTATATCAACCAGTACCGAATGGACGACTATGCCCAATACCTTTATCAAGAAAAAGGGACAGAATTGACCCATTTACCACTTGAGACAGTACAGGCAGCTCTTAAAGAGGCAGATCTAATGTAAAAATTATCAAAAATAAATGGTTTAGAAAGATTTTTAAACCGTTTTTTGGTATAATAAGAAGAATAAATTGAAAGAAGGAATTCCAAAAATGGGAAAAATTGAAGTTATTAATCATCCACTGATTCAACACAAATTGTCAATCTTGCGTCGTACAGATACTTCTACAAAAGCTTTCCGTGAGCTAGTAGATGAGATTGCAATGTTGATGGGGTATGAAGTACTTCGTGATCTTCCACTAGAAGATGTGGAAATCGAAACACCAATTACAAAAACAGTTCAAAAACAATTGGCTGGTAAGAAATTGGCCATCGTTCCAATCTTACGTGCAGGTATCGGGATGGTTGATGGGCTCTTGAGCTTGGTTCCAGCAGCCAAAGTTGGTCATATCGGTATGTACCGTGATGAAGAAACACTTCAACCAGTTGAGTACTTGGTGAAATTGCCTGAAGATATTGACCAACGTCAAATTTTTGTCGTAGACCCAATGTTGGCAACAGGTGGCTCAGCAATCTTGGCTGTTGATTCCCTTAAAAAACGTGGCGCATCAAATATCAAATTTGTCTGCCTTGTATCTGCTCCAGAAGGTGTAAAAGCCCTCCAAGAAGCTCATCCAGATGTAGAAATCTTTACAGCAGCCTTGGATGAACGTTTGAACGAACACGGTTATATCGTTCCAGGTCTTGGAGATGCTGGAGACCGCTTGTTCGGTACAAAATAACATCGAAAAGAAGAATGACTTGGAAAAAAGATTTCCAGTCGTGAAAGGAGGTTGAATTTTTGTTTTTGTCTGATGAAAATAGAGCAAAAATTTGCCCTTTTTTGACCTAGATATTATAATAGTCTTATCTTCAGTCATTTGACCAACAAAAATAAAACTCAAAAGGAGAAATGAATGATTCCTGTAGTTATTGAACAAACAAGCCGTGGAGAACGTTCTTACGATATTTACTCACGTCTTCTCAAAGACCGCATCATCATGCTGACAGGCCCAGTTGAAGACAACATGGCCAACTCGGTTATTGCCCAGTTGCTTTTCTTGGATGCCCAAGATAGTACAAAAGATATTTACCTTTATGTCAACACACCTGGTGGTTCTGTTTCAGCTGGTTTGGCAATCGTTGATACTATGAACTTTATCAAGGCAGATGTCCAAACCATCGTTATGGGAATGGCAGCATCTATGGGGACGGTCATTGCATCAAGTGGAGCAAAAGGCAAACGTTTCATGCTTCCAAATGCAGAATACATGATTCACCAACCAATGGGTGGTACAGGTGGTGGTACCCAACAAACTGATATGGCTATCGCAGCAGAACACTTGCTTAAAACTCGTAATACTTTGGAAAAAATCTTGGCTGAAAATTCAGGTCAGTCAATCGAAAAAGTCCACGCAGATGCAGAACGTGATAATTGGATGAGTGCCCAAGAAACACTTGAATATGGCTTTATTGATGAAATCATGGCCAACAATTCATTGAACTAATGATCAAAGAAGGCAAACTCGACTGGGTTTGCTTTTTTTGATATAATAGGGAGAGATTTCTTAGGAAGAGGATTTATTATGTTTGAAAAAGCAGAACGCTCTGGATTAATTGTCTATCTTTATTACAATCGAGATGTAAAAAAACTACAGGAATACGGTGATATTTGTTACCATTCTAAAAAACATCGTTACTTACAACTCTATGTTCCAACTCAAGAAGTGGAGCAATTGGTCGGGCGCTTGAGCAAGGAAAAGTTTATAAAAAAAGTCAGAGTTTGTCATATCCAAGAGCTGGAAACACCCTTTGTGGGCAATCTTTATCGAGAGGAAAACGTTATCATCGAAAAACTTCAAGAAAAGCGTTGACAATTTTCTGATAATTCGGTATATTCTTAACATGCTATTTATTTAAGAAATAAGGAGACAAAAA
>CAUTTK010000135.1:0-2969 GCA_963541475.1 uncultured Streptococcus sp.
GGTGGCATCAATCTATCAGCCACAGTTTATCTACTTGTTTTTTCAGCAGTTTTGTTTGGTTTGACCATTTACCTTCAAGGTCATAAGGAGAATGCTTAATGCTTGAAAGACTGAAAAGCATACACTATATGTTTTGGGCCAGTTTGATTTTTATGCTTTTCCCCATTCTACCTGTAGTGATTGGGGAGCTTGCTGTCTGGCATTTATTGGTTGATATTCTATTTGTAGTGGCTTACTTAGGAATTTTAACAACCAAGAATCAGCGATTATCTAGACTCTTTTGGTTTTTCATGCTGGCTTATGTAGCTGGAAATACTATCTTAGTTCATGGCAACTATGTCTGGTTCTTCTTTTTCCTTGCCAATCTGTTGATTTATCATTTTAGAGTGGGTAGCCTACGTTCTCTTTATGTCTGGACTTTTCTCTTTCCTCAAGTCCTTGTCGTTGGACAACTCATGATGTTTCAGTCAGTCGAAACTGAGATCGTAGTCTATGAACTTGGGATTCTTACTTTTATCGATTTGATGACTTTGGGCTCGGTTCGGATTCGACTTGTTGAGGATTTGAAAGAATCTCAGGCTAAGCAAAATGCCCAGATAAATCTATTGCTAGCAGAAAATGAGCGCAATCGTATCGGTCAGGATTTACATGATAGTCTGGGGCATACCTTTGCTATGCTGAGTGTTAAAACTGATCTAGCCTTGCAGTTATTTCAAATGGAGGCTTATCCACAGGTGGAAAAGGAATTAAAAGAAATACAGCAAATTAGCAAAGAATCAATGCGTGAAGTGCGAACCATTGTGGAAAATCTTAAGTCTAGAACTTTGACATCCGAACTAGAGACTGTGAAAAAGATGTTAGAAATTGCTGGAATTGAGGTGGAAATAGCTAATCAACTAGATACAGCTAGCTTAACTCAGGAATTGGAGTCAACGGCTTCCATGATTTTACTTGAATTGGTAACTAATATCATCAAACATGCCAAAGCTTCTAAGGCCTACCTGAAATTAGAACGGACAGAGAAAGAACTCATTCTAACAGTGAGTGATGACGGCTGTGGCTTTACTTATATAAAGGGGGATGAGCTCCATACAGTTCGAGATCGTGTTCTTCCATTTTCGGGAGAAGTAAAGGTAATTAGTTGGAAACAACCGACAGAAGTTCAGGTTCGACTACCTTATAAGGAGAGAAAGTAGATGAAAGTATTAGTCGCAGAAGATCAAAGTATGTTGCGAGATGCCATGTGCCAGTTGCTCACGCTTCAACCGGATGTAGAGTCTGTCTTTCAAGCCAATAATGGGCAAGAAGCAATCCAACTCTTAGAAAAGGAGTCTGTAGATATCGCCATACTTGACGTAGAAATGCCTGTTAAGACAGGACTCGAAGTCTTGGAGTGGATTCGAGCAGAGAAGTTAGAAACAAAGGTGGTTGTGGTGACGACCTTTAAGCGTCCTGGGTATTTTGAACGTGCGGTCAAGGCTGGAGTAGATGCTTATGTATTAAAAGAAAGAAACATTGCAGACCTCATGCAAACTTTGCACACCGTCCTCGAAGGGCGCAAGGAGTATTCGCCTGAATTGATGGAAGTGGTGATGACGCATCCTAATCCACTAACAGAGCAAGAAATTGCAGTTTTAAAGGGAATTGCTCAGGGCTTCTCTAACCAAGAAATTGCAGATCAACTTTATTTATCAAACGGAACAGTCCGAAACTATGTCACCAATATTCTTTCGAAACTAGATGCAGGTAATCGAACAGAGGCAGCTAATATCGCGAAAGATTCTGGTTGGTTGTGATACTATCATATCTCGAAAACCATTATGTGCTAAAATTGAAATTATTCAATCAAACAAACAATTTTGTAACTAGAGGAGGGGTTAGTTTCCTCCTTTTTGTTTACTCTAAGGTGCTAGCAAGGAGCTAAAATTATCAATAAAAAAAGAAAAATATCTTGACAAGCAAGGGAAAAATTTGTTACAATAATAGACGGTACTTTTTACTTTTGGTCTCTCAAGAGTGTACAGGGACGTGCTGACAAATGTTGCAAAAGTACACACAGATGATAGCTGTCACCAAGTGTATCATCACCAAAAATAAAAAAACACAGGAGAATGTAGATGCCTACAATTAACCAATTGGTTCGCAAACCGCGTAAATCAAAAGTAGAAAAATCTAAATCACCAGCTTTGAACGTTGGTTACAACAGTCATAAAAAAGTTCAAACAAACGTTTCTTCACCACAAAAACGTGGTGTTGCAACTCGTGTTGGAACAATGACACCTAAGAAACCTAACTCAGCCCTTCGTAAATTCGCTCGTGTACGTTTGAGCAACCTTATCGAAGTTACTGCCTACATCCCAGGTATCGGACACAACTTGCAAGAGCACAGCGTGGTGCTTCTTCGTGGTGGACGTGTAAAAGACCTTCCAGGGGTACGTTACCATATCGTCCGTGGTGCACTTGATACTGCAGGTGTTAACGATCGTAAACAAGGCCGTTCTAAATACGGTACTAAACGTCCAAAAGCATAAGGAAAGGGGATAAAGAGAAATGAGTCGTAAAAATAGAGCTCCAAAACGTGACGTATTGCCAGATCCGCTTTACAATTCACAACTAGTTACTCGTCTTATCAACCGCGTTATGCTTGATGGTAAACGTGGTACAGCTGCTTCAATCGTTTACGGTGCTTTTGAGCAAATCAAAGAAGCTACTGGTAACGATGCACTTGAAGTATTTGAAACAGCTATGGAAAACATCATGCCTGTACTTGAAGTACGTGCACGTCGTGTTGGTGGTTCTAACTACCAAGTCCCAGTTGAAGTTCGTCCAGAACGTCGTACAACACTTGGACTTCGTTGGTTGGTAACAATCGCTCGTCTTCGTGGTGAACACACAATGCAAGACCGTCTTGCAAAAGAAATCTTGGATGCTGCTAACAACACTGGTGCAGCTGTTAAGAAACGTGAAGA
>CAUTTK010000136.1:0-2966 GCA_963541475.1 uncultured Streptococcus sp.
TTACTTTTGCTTTGATGCCATACAATATTTTCATGTAGAGAAGACAAATTTTATCTTCTCTTTTTATTTTCAAAATGATAAAAACTGATTTTCTTTTCATGAATTAGACTGAAACTTCCAAATTTTCCATTTAGTTTATTGACATTCCCTATAACAAAGGTGTAGAATAGTTCTAGTATCAAACTATACTATATAACAGGAGGGTATTGAAATGAAATTTTCTAATCGTTTATTGCTATTCCTTACAGGAGTTATTTTTGTCCTTTTAGCATTCTTTCTATTTACAGACCCAGTAGCTAATCTTATTGCTTACAGCTGGTGGATTGCATTTGGTTTACTGGTTGCTTCTATAGCAGCTATTTTAGGCTATTTCTCTGTACCAAAAGAGCTTCGCTCACCAGCTTATCTTTTCCAAGGGATTGTTAATTTTCTCTTAGCTCTTTACCTCGTTGCCTATGGCTTTGTGAAACTGCCGGTTGTCATTCCAACTATTTTAGGAATTTGGTTAATTGTAGAAGCCATTATAGCTTTCTTTAAAGGCAATCGTCTGGGATTGATTTTCCCTATTATTGGCAAGCATATCATGTGGGTAGCGTTGCTTGCATTTTTACTAGGTCTAGTGATTTTGTTCAATCCAGTAGCTACAAGTATCTTTGTCGTTTATGTCGTTGCCTTTTCATTTTTAATTGAAGGTTTTACCTATATCCTTGATGCCTTTCGTAAATAATCTAGCTGCCATTTTGGGCATATTAAAATAGCTGGGAAGTTACATTCTCAGCTTTTTCTGTTGCCTCCTTAGCTCAGTTGGTAGAGCAGTAGACTCTTAAGCTATGGGGCGCAGGTTCGAGCCCTGCAGGGGGCACATCTAAATCAACAGAAATAAGCCTTGAAACCAAGGCTTTTTTTAACGTCTAATAGCTTTTTGTAGAAAAGTATTTAAAAATAAAAGAGAAGAGAATCTCTCACTCTCTTCTCAGTATATCTTATTAAATTTAGTTTTTCTTAATCTACCTGATTTTCCTTTGCAACGACAAATTCTTTAACCAGTCGATAGATAACAGCAAATACGGGGGTAAAGAATATCATTCCAAGTAGTCCGAAAAGATTCCCTCCGATACTAGCAGCCGCAAGCGTGAAAAGGGCTGGTAAGCCAATAGACTGACCTACAACTCTAGGATAAATAAGGTTTCCTTCAATCAGCTGTATAACTTGATATAGAAGAAGAGAAAGTAAGGCTTGAGTAGGACTCACTGTGAAGATAAAAATCGCTCCCACAACACAAGCAATCATAGGCCCTACATAAGGAATGAACGATAGCACTCCTGCAAATATACCTGTCATTACCCCATAAGGTAGTCCAAACAGGCTGTAGCCAACCGCTATCATAACTCCTATGATGACTGCTTCAATCAGCTGACTCATCAAAAATTGGTCATAAGTCTCTAGTGCTACTTGTCCAATGTAAGTCAACTTTATCACCACCTTCTCTGGAAGAAAAACTTTTAGAAGTCGACTCGTCATCGCTGCCAAATGTTCCTTACTGGATAAAAATAAAAAGGTGAAGACTATAATCAAAAAGGCATTCATCAAACTTGAAAAAATATTGCCGATATTACTAGTCAGACCTGATAAAAAACCTATCAAAGCTTGGCTAATAGAACTAGATTGTCCCTGTATGCCTGATACGATAGTTGACAACATGTCTTTGGTTACAAATTCCGAGCTGCCTAGCAATTTCCCAAGTTGAGTAAGGACTGTTGAAAGGACTGTTCCCAGCTGACTAATAGTCTGGGCTAGGGTTGGCAGCACCAAAACCAAAAGAGCAATCACGATTAAGATAAGAGCTAGGAAAACAAGTACCATGGCAATCGGACGACGCAACTCTGCCTTTACCTTCAATTTAACTAAGTACTGTTCAATTTTTTTCATAGGAACATTAAGCACAAAAGCAATAACAGCACCATAAATCAAGGTTGATATTACATCAAAGAGAGAGATTGCTCCTGATATAAAGCTCGATGCATTCAGAATTACAAGAGCAACCAGCCCTATAAAAAGTATTAACGGGGTGTATTTTTTTACTAAGTTCATAAATTCTCCTTAATAAACATGTTTAGATACGACTATACTATTTGGTTTTTCAAACTCTCGATTAAGGTAGGCTTGGTAAGTTCCTGGAGCGATAAATCCTTTGGGTGAGAGGATATCGGTGCCAGCCTGACCGACTATGGTATCAGCCAAGAGCACACAGTTTGTAGATAAGACAAAGTAGGATTTAAACTTAGATTTGATAAATTTATAAAGTTCCCCATCTGTCTCATGTCTGATTTTATAAGCGTAGGTGTAGTCTTCCTTACCATCACCTGTCATGATTTTATCTGCACTTGGCTCCCATGGAATCGTCAGTTGTTTCAATTCAGCCAACTTTTTCTGAACTGCTTTTTCCATTTCAGGCGTCAAATCTATCCCATAACCAAAAAGCGTTTTTTGACTCTCACGTTTACATAGGTCAATGTACTTGTCACGATCACAGAAATATAAGACACCATCTCCTACCATGCCAAATAAGGTCTCAGAAGACGGATCATAGTTGCCATAAGAAATAACACGGCCTTGATAGCAGATATCCACATGACCAATTGCCGAAAACAGAGAGGTCTCAGCTGTATGAACAAAAATTTCAAGCTCCGCTGTCTTACCAGACTTCACCATTCCAAGATGGATATCCTCTCTCTCATCAGCATTTTCCTGCATGAATTTGTTGATTTTTGCTAAAGTTCTTGCAGGGATGAGAGCGGCTAGGACAATAGGTAAGCTAATTCTAATGCGACGTTTGAGATGGTTTTTCCCAATTTCCCCTTCAAATAAGAAACCGTCACGGATATTGGACAGACCATAAAGGAAAAAATAAGCCCCTAAAACAAAGAGTTGAAAGACAGAATTTCCCGTAGAGGACAAAAGACTAG
>CAUTTK010000137.1:0-2959 GCA_963541475.1 uncultured Streptococcus sp.
GAAAGGGGATACAGACAATTAAAGACTAGTAAAAACAGGCATGATTTAGGATAAAATATTCCAGCGTCCTTCTTGTCAGCATTCTTGAAAAGTAGTATAATTATTGCATGCGCAATCATCTTGTGATGCAGAGACTGTCCGTAAATGGACTTTCTTCTATTTATAACTCTAAAAAGAAAGGAGATACTATGACCTATTTGGAAAAATGGTTTGACTTCAATCGGCGTCAGAAAGAAATTGAAAGTCTCTTGGAAGAGACTGTTGCTAATCAGAGTGAACAAAGTCTGACCTTGAAAGAATTTTACCTGCTCTACTATCTGGACTTGGCCCAAGAAAAATCTCTACGACAGATTGACCTGCCAGATAAGCTTCATCTGAGCCCGAGCGCTGTTTCTCGGATGGTGGCTCGCTTGGAAGCTAAAAATTGCGGTCTGCTTAGTCGCAGGTGTTGTGATCAAGATAGACGCTCTAGCTTTATCTGCCTGACAAGTGATGGGCAAAAAACACTGGCCTCTCTACAGAAGGCTGTCGAAGAAAGCTTGGAAACTGGTTTGGATTTCTTGATTTAAGATGATTTTAGAAAAAAGTTGCGTGCGCAATCATTTTTCTTGACATTCTCTTTTACAAGGAGTAAAATAAAGTCATCATTAAATAAAGGAGTTTTTAAAATGATTGAAATTACCTATCTAGATGCCAGCAAGAATGAAAGAACTATAACATTCGAATCTTATGACGACTTTGATCGTTCACAACAAGCTTGCCTTATCGGCGTCGCAGACTACTACCCTGTCCAAAAATTAACTTACAACGGTCATGATTTGGACTACCATGGGACGTATGGAGATGTCTTCTTCTATCTCATGAAACAAGATTTAAGCCAATATAACTAAAAAAGGAGAAATACAATGGCAAAAGCAATTACAGATGCAACATTTGAACAAGAAACAAAAGACGGTTTGGTCTTGGTAGACTTCTGGGCAACTTGGTGTGGTCCATGTCGTATGCAAGGTCCAATCTTGGATAAATTGTCTGAAGAACTTTCAGAAGATGTCTTGAAAATCGTTAAAATGGACGTTGATGAAAATCCAAATACAGCTCGTACTTTTGGAATCATGTCTATCCCAACTCTTCTCTTCAAAAAAGACGGCCAAGTGGTAAAACAAGTTGCTGGTGTTCACACAGCAGAACAAATCAAGGCCATCGTTGCTGAATTGAGCTAATCACATTAGAGACCAAGTACTTGCTTTGGTCTCTTTTTTCTTGGCCTTTGCCATTTTTCAAAAAATATGCTAGACTATAAGTAGAATATTACGATGTTTGGGACATGCCATCGCTAAAAAAAACCTCTACTTGGTATTTTTTAGCTCCCTCAAGGGAGCTTTTTGCGTGCTCTGAACATTTCCCATTTTGGAAGGAGTACTATGAAACGTCAATCAGCCTTGGTCGTCTTTAGTGGCGGTCAAGATTCTACAACTTGCCTCTTTTGGGCTAAAGAACACTATGAAACTGTTGAAGCCGTCACCTTTGCCTACGGTCAACGCCATCATCTTGAAATCCAAGTTGCTAGAGAAATCGCTAAGGAACAGGGCATTCGTCATCATATCCTCGATATGTCTCTGCTGGGGCAAATCACTGAAAATGCCCTGACCTCTGATATGGAAATCGAACAAAAAGAGGGAGAGCTTCCCAATACTTTCGTTGACGGTCGCAACCACCTCTTTCTGTCCTTTGCGGCAGTTCTTGCCAAGCAACGAGGCATTAAAGATATCGTGACAGGTGTCTGCGAGACAGACTTCTCAGGCTACCCCGATTGTCGAGATGTCTTTGTCAAATCCCTTAATGTTACCCTCAACCTTGCCATGGATTACGACTTTGTTATCCAAACACCTCTCATGTGGCTGGACAAGGCTGAAACTTGGGAATTGGCTGACCAACTCGGTGCCTTTGACTATGTTCGTGAAAAGACCTTGACCTGTTACAACGGAATTATCGGAAGCGGCTGTGGAGATTGTCCAGCCTGCCACCTACGGCAACATGGTCTAGATGTTTATCTCTCACAGAAAGGAGAGGACTAATGTTTTTTGCACCCAAAGAAATCAAACAGGAAACAGGGGAGTCTCTTGTCTACAACCCTCATAGAACCTTGGTATCAAAAGAATTTACCTTTGATGCTGCCCACCACCTCTTTCACTATGAGGGAAAATGTAAGTCCCTGCACGGCCACACCTATCATCTGCAGATTGCTGTCAGTGGATTTTTAGATGAACGTGGCATGACCTACGATTTCGGAGACATCAAAGCTATTTACAAGAACTACTTAGAACCCCACTTGGATCATCGCTATCTCAATGAAACTCTGCCTTATATGAACACGACTGCTGAAAATATGGTTTACTGGATTTTCCAAACCATGAGTCAAGAGTTGCCCGACGAACGCGGTCTCCGTTTGGAATATGTTCGCCTCTATGAGACTCCGACTGCCTTTGCGGAGTTTAGACGGGAGTGGTTAGATGACTAGGGAACGTGTCCTCAAACTACCAGTTCTGGAAATTTTTGGCCCTACCTTTCAAGGTGAAGGCCGTGCAATTGGGCAGAAAACCATGTTTGTCCGCACTGCAGGTTGCGACTACCACTGCGACTGGTGCGACTCTGCCTTTACTTGGGATGGTTCTGAAAAACCAACTCGTATGACAGCTGACGAAATCATTGCTGAATTAGACAAGCTAGGGAGCTACGACTATGTCACCCTGTCTGGCGGAAATCCTGCTATACTAGCAGCCAACATGGCTCAACTGGTCACCAAGCTCAAGGAACGCGGTGTCACTCTAGCTGTTGAGACCCAAGGCTCCCGCTGGCAAAATTGGTTAAAAGACATCGACCAGGTCACTCTGAGTCCCAAACCTCCTTCATCCAAGATGGAAGTCAACTTTGAGACCTTGGACTTTATCGTTTCCCAACT
>CAUTTK010000138.1:0-2959 GCA_963541475.1 uncultured Streptococcus sp.
TTTATCGAAAATAGCTGTAGCTCAGAGGAACAAGAAAAACTGGCCCAGTCTTTTTCTGATAATGCTAGTCGCAAGACCAAGGGTTCGGGGATGGGGCTCTTTGTTGTCAAAAGTTTATTAGAACATGAAAAATTACCCTATCATTTCGAGATGGAGGAGAATCGTCTAACCTTCTTCATAACTTTTCCAAAAGTCGCCCAAGACTAGGCAGAGAAAGGGTTTACATAGATGGAGATAGAAGAAATTCAATCGAAACTGCGGGAAAAACTAGATTTTTTTGTCAAAAAGTGATAAAATGAACAATGTAAATGGGATGACCCATAAAAATATACAGGAGGCCTGATAAAATGGCAATCGTTTCAGCAGAAAAATTTGTCCAAGCAGCTCGTGACAACGGTTATGCAGTTGGTGGATTTAACACAAACAACCTTGAGTGGACTCAAGCTATCTTGCGCGCAGCAGAAGCTAAAAAAGCTCCAGTTTTGATCCAAACTTCAATGGGTGCTGCTAAATACATGGGTGGTTACAAAGTTGCTCGCAACTTGATCGCTAACCTTGTTGAATCAATGGGTATCACTGTACCAGTAGCTATCCACCTTGACCACGGTCACTACGAAGATGCACTTGAGTGTATCGAAGTTGGTTACACTTCAATCATGTTTGATGGTTCACACCTTCCAGTTGAAGAAAACCTTAAATTGGCTAAAGACGTTGTTGAAAAAGCACACGCTAAAGGTATCTCAGTAGAAGCTGAAGTTGGTACTATCGGTGGTGAAGAAGACGGAATCATCGGTAAAGGTGAATTGGCTCCAATCGAAGACGCTAAAGCAATGGTTGCAACTGGTATCGACTTCTTGGCAGCTGGTATCGGTAACATCCACGGTCCTTACCCAGCAAACTGGAAAGGTCTTGACCTTGACCACTTGCAAAAATTGACTGAAGCTCTTCCAGGATTCCCAATCGTATTGCACGGTGGTTCAGGTATTCCTGATGAGCAAATCCAAGCAGCTATCAAACTTGGTGTTGCGAAAGTTAACGTTAACACAGAATGCCAAATCGCATTCGCTAACGCAACTCGTAAATTTGCTCGTGACTACGAAGCAAACGAAGCAGAATACGACAAGAAAAAACTCTTCGACCCACGTAAATTCTTGGCTGACGGTGTAAAAGCTATCCAAGCATCAGTTGAAGAACGTATTGACGTATTCGGTTCAGAAGGTAAAGCTTAATCTAGCTGAACAATACAGATGGAACCTGCCCATTGGGTGGGTTTTTTCTATTTCAAGGAAACTACTAAACCAGAATTTTGGATTAAAACTATTATTTTGGGAGAGAAATCTATAATTTCACAATCTACAGGCAAACGCTTGCATTCTAGTTTTTATTGGACTATAATAGGTTGGTATAAAGCCTTCTGTAATAATAAAATGTAGAGGGTTTAGAAAGTAAGGATTTAGAATATTTGTAATCAAAAGCACAATGTTGCTATTCCTTACGGTAGGGAGATAGATATGGCAATGATAGAAGTGGAACATCTTCAGAAAAATTTTGTGAAGACAGTAAAGGAGCCAGGTTTGAAGGGGGCATTGCGCTCTTTTATTCATCCTGAAAAGCAGACCTTTGAAGCGGTCAAGGATTTGACTTTTGAGGTACCAAAAGGGCAAATTTTAGGTTTTATCGGGGCAAATGGTGCTGGGAAGTCGACAACCATCAAAATGCTGACAGGGATTTTAAAACCGACATCTGGTTTTTGTCGGATTGACGGCAAGATTCCCCAGGACAATCGCCAAGATTATGTCAAGGATATTGGAGTGGTCTTTGGGCAAAGAACCCAGCTATGGTGGGATTTGGCTCTTCAAGAGACCTACACGGTTTTAAAGGAGATTTACGATGTGCCAGACTCGCTCTTTCATAAACGCATGGACTTTTTGAATGAAGTCTTGGATTTGAAGGACTTTATCAAGGATCCTGTACGCACTCTTTCACTGGGTCAACGGATGCGGGCGGACATTGCGGCTTCCTTGCTCCACAATCCCAAGGTTCTCTTTTTAGATGAGCCAACCATTGGTTTGGATGTTTCGGTCAAAGACAACATTCGTCGGGCTATCACCCAGATCAATCAGGAAGAAGAAACAACTATTCTTTTGACCACTCACGATTTGAGTGATATTGAGCAACTTTGTGATCGGATTTTTATGATTGACAAGGGGCAGGAGATTTTTGATGGAACGGTTAGCCAGCTCAAGGAGACCTTTGGCAAGATGAAGACTCTATCCTTTGAATTGGTGCCAGGGCAAAGTCATCTCCTTTCTCACTATGAAGGTCGGCCTGATATGACTATTGATAGACAAGGAAATAGCCTCAACATTGAATTTGATAGTTCCCGCTACCAGTCAGCTGATATTATCAAGCAAACCCTGTCTGATTTTGAAATCCGCGATTTGAAGATGGTGGATACGGATATCGAGGATATTATCCGTCGCTTCTATCGAAAGGAGCTCTAAGATGGTCAAATTGTGGAGACGTTATAACCCCTTTATCAATGCAGGTGTTCAGGAATTGATCACCTATCGAGTCAACTTTATTCTCTATCGGATTGGCGATGTGATGGGAGCTTTTGTGGCCTTTTATCTCTGGAAGGCAGTCTTTGATTCCTCACAGGAGTCCTTGATTCAGGGATTCAGCATGGCAGATATTACCCTTTATATCATCATGAGTTTTGTGACCAATCTGTTGACCAAGTCAGATTCTTCTTTCATGATTGGGGAGGAGGTTAAGGATGGTTCCATTATCATGCGATTGTTGAGACCAGTGCATTTTGCAGCCTCCTATCTTTTCACTGAGCTTGGTTCCAAGTGGTTGATTTTTATCTCTGTTGGACTTCCATTTTTAAGTGTCATTGTCTTGATGAAAATCTTATCTGGGCAAGGGATTGTAGAAGTGCTGGGATTAACTGTCC
>CAUTTK010000139.1:0-2919 GCA_963541475.1 uncultured Streptococcus sp.
GCAAATACAGCCTTACAAGAAAAGGTTGACAAAGAACTTGAAAAAGTCCTTGAGAATATTCTGGATCTCAATACAGAAGCCAAAGCAACCCGCAAGGTTACTATCACACTAACGATGTCAACAGATGATGAGCGTACAGTCGTTAAGACAGGTATGGAAGTCAAATCTACCCTAGCGCCACAAAAAGGCGTTGCAACAACTGTCATTGTCGGTCGTGATGATGCTGGTAAAATCCACGCTAATGAACTTAAAAGTGGTATCCCTGGTCAAACTTACTTTGATGACAATGGTGATATGAGAACAGATACTGGGGAACTCATCGAAAAAGTCGAACAACAAAATACAAATATTATTGATTACAACAAAAAGAAAGCAGGTAACTAACCATGACAGAAAACCTTAAAGAAGCATTATCTTATGCAGTTGAGCTAGCAGAAAAAGAAAATAAAATTATCTCTTCATCAAATGGGAAGGAATATTTCGATATCAATAAGCATGACTTCAGAGAACTTAGACCTCGCAAATATGCGCCAACTCTTGAACTTCAAACACTCAAAAGTTTAGTGGATTATCTCAAATCAGATAACGACTTTATTGGTGGCCGTAGACTTGTAGTGGTGGTAGAAAGTTATCAAAGAGTTTCCGTGTATGATCAAGTGGATGTTGAATATGGCAAACGTCCTCAGCTTGTGTCTGTAAAAGCATCTGTTCCAGTTATTCCCTTTAGTAATTGGTGTAATCAGGAAGAGTTTAATATTATGTTGCAATCTATGTTTATCAATGATGTAGATCGCAATCTAGTTTTGGATTTTGCTAGTCACTTAAAAATCGAAAAAGGTGCCGATGCTCAAGATAACGGCATTACGCAAACGGTGACTGTTCGCGATGGTGTAGCAAGCTTAGCACAAGCTAAAACACCAAATCCAGTAACCTTGCGACCATATCGTACCTTCAACGAAGTAGAACAACCAGCAAGTCAGTTTGTTTTCAGAGTTAACAAACTGGCAAATCTAGCTCTTTTTGAAGCGGATGGGGGTAAATGGAAATTAGATGCTGTTAAAAACATCTCAGATTATTTAAAAACAGAACTTGCAAACAACGATAAAATCACAATTTTAGCATAAGGAGAAAAACAACATGACACAACAACAATACAACAACTTTGATCGCGAATTCGGATGGGAAGATACTATTGAAAAAGATTCGGAATACGTTCTATTGCCTGACGGATTGTACTATTTTACAGTCGTTGGCATGGAACGTACACGACATACGCCAAATCCGCAAAATCCAGGTAAACTACCAGCATGTAATAAGGCTATCGTCAGCATCAAGATTGTAGCTAACGAAGGCGAGACCGAACTGCGCCACAACCTATTCTTACACAGCTCAACTGAAGGAATGTTATCTGCTTTCTTTGCTGCAATTGGCCAAAAGAAAAAGGGCGAACCGCTTCGCATGAACTGGAATACCATCATCGGTGCAACTGGAGTATGTAAAGTCGGAACCCGACAATACAATAACAACAATTACAACGAAGTCAAATCCATGCTCTACCCTGAAGACGCGGATTATACAAAAGTGTTGAACCAACAACCAGGACAAGTTACACAAGCAAGCTACCAACAACCACAACCGCAGAACTTTGGACAACAACCACAAGGACAAGCTGGATACCAAGCTGGGCAATTCTAGGAGGTAAGGGATGCAATTAAGACCTTATCAACAGGAAGCACGGGAAGCTGTTCAAGCTGAATGGGCTAAAGGTCGCAAGCGCACGCTCTTAGTATTGCCTACAGGATGTGGAAAGACAATCGTCTTCTCCAAAATCATTGAAGACCAAGTGAAAGAGGGCAAGCGTGTGCTTGTCCTTGCTCATAGGTCAGAGCTTTTAGAGCAGGCTAGCGACAAGCTCAAGACTGCGACAGGACTCGGCACGGCCTTAGAAAAAGCTGAGAATACCTCTATCGGTTCATGGTATCGTGTTGTAGTTGGTTCTGTTCAGACGATGCAGAGAGAGAAGCGACTTAGTCAATTTCCTCCTGACTGGTTCGATACGATTGTGGTTGACGAAGCTCATCACGCTATTTCAGACGGTTATCAACGTGTCCTTGGTTATTTTGAACAATCGAATGTATTGGGAGTAACTGCAACGCCTGACCGCGGAGATATGAAGAACCTTGGTTCTTACTTCGACAGCTTAGCTTATGAGTATTCGCTAGTTCAAGCTATCCAGGAAGGGTATCTATCTAAAATTAAGGCCTTGACAATACCGCTCAGCTTGGATTTAACAAACGTCAGTATGTCAGCTGGTGATTTCAAAGCGAGCGATGTCGGAACGGCACTGGATCCATATCTGGAACAGATAGCAGATGAAATGGCCAAGCAATGTGCAGACCGCAAGACAGTCGTATTCTTGCCTTTGGTGAAGACCTCACAGAAGTTTCGAGATATTCTAAACGCAAAAGGTTTTCGCGCTGCTGAAGTAAATGGAGAGTCCAAGGATCGCGCAGAGGTTTTAGAAGACTTCGAGAATGACCGCTACAACGTTCTTTGTAACTCTATGCTCTTGACTGAAGGCTGGGATTGCCCATCAGTAGATTGCGTGGTAGTGTTAAGACCTACTAAGGTACGTGCCTTGTATAGCCAGATGGTAGGGCGTGGGACTCGCTTGCATCCAGGGAAAGAAGAACTGCTTTTGCTAGACTTCCTCTGGCACACTGAACGCCACGAACTCTGTCGGCCAGCTCACCTTATCTGTGAAACTCCAGAAGTCGCTCAGAAAATGGTTGAGAATATGGAAGAGAAAACAGGTGTCATGCTTGACCTTGAGGATATGGAAGTTAAGGCAACCGAGGACGTCGTCGCACAGCGTGAAGAGGCTTTGGCAAAACAGCTGGAAGAAATGCGCAAGCGTAA
>CAUTTK010000140.1:0-2891 GCA_963541475.1 uncultured Streptococcus sp.
AAGAATAAGATGTTACCAGATATGGCTGTTGGAGATGTGGTTAAGCAGGTTAATAGCAAACCAGAGCAACATTTCACTCAACCGCCTGCTCGCTATTCTGAAGCGACACTGATCAAGACCTTGGAGGAAAATGGGGTTGGACGTCCGTCAACCTACGCGCCAACCATTGAAACTATTCAGAAACGTTATTATGTTCGCCTTGCATCTAAACGCTTTGAACCGACAGAGTTGGGAGAAATTGTTAACAAGCTCATCGTTGAATATTTCCCAGATATCGTAAACGTGACCTTTACAGCTGAAATGGAAGGCAAGCTGGATGATGTCGAAGTCGGAAAAGAGCAGTGGCAACGTGTCATTGATGCCTTTTACAAACCTTTCTCTAAAGAGGTTGCCAAGGCTGAAGAAGAAATGGAGAAAATTCAGATCAAGGATGAACCAGCTGGATTTGATTGTGAAGTGTGTGGTAGTCCAATGGTCATTAAACTTGGTCGTTTTGGTAAGTTCTACGCTTGTAGCAATTTCCCAGATTGCCGTCATACCCAAGCAATCGTGAAAGAGATTGGTGTTGAGTGTCCAAGTTGTCATCAGGGACAAATCATTGAGCGTAAAACAAAACGTAATCGCCTCTTCTATGGTTGCAATCGCTATCCAGAATGTGAGTTTACCTCTTGGGACAAGCCTGTTGGTCGTGATTGTCCAAAATGTGGCAATTTCCTCATGGAGAAAAAAGTCCGTGGTGGTGGCAAGCAGGTTGTTTGTAGCAAAGGCGACTACGAGGAAGAAAAGATTAAATAAGAGGATGAGCCCGAAAGTAAATTTCAGGCTCTTTTTGGTTAGAACTTGACAAAATTCATCATTTTATGCGAAACTAGAAGAAGATTATTTTAACTAGGAGAAGTTATGCGTCTTATTTATCTGATAATTGGTTTTTTATCACTAGCCTTGGCTATTGTTGGGGTTGTTTTACCCTTGTTGCCTACAACTCCCTTTCTTTTGCTGTCTATTGCTTGTTTCTCTAGAAGTTCCAAGCGTTTCGAAGACTGGCTCTATCATACCAAGCTCTATCAAGCATATGTAGCTGATTTTCGCGAGACCAAGTCTATTGCGCGTGAACGTAAGAAAAAAATTATCGTATCTATCTACATCTTGATGGGAATTTCTATTTACTTTGCCCCTCTCTTACCAGTCAAAATTGGTCTAGGAGCCTTGACTATCTTTATCACTTATTATCTCTTCAAGGTCATTCCGGACAAAGAATAAAAAATAGTAACTATTTTCCTTGATATAAATAAAAGAATATTTACAATAATATGATATAATAAATTCGAAGTAATAATCAAGGAGAATCAAATGATTTACGAATTTTGTGCTGAAAATGTGACCTTGCTTGAAAAAGCGATGCAGGCTGGAGCTCGTCGAATCGAACTCTGTGACAATCTTGCAGTTGGTGGGACAACTCCCAGCTATGGAGTGACCAAGGCAGCGGTTGAACTGGCTTCTGACTACGATACGACCATCATGACCATGATTCGTCCACGTGGTGGCGACTTTGTCTATAATGAACTAGAAATTGCTATCATGCTAGAAGACATTCGTTTGACTGCTCAGGCGGGAAGTCAAGGAGTTGTATTTGGGGTTTTAACTGCTGAGAAGAAGTTGGATAAAGCTAATCTGGAGAAGCTGATTGCTGCATCAAAAGGAATGGAAATTGTCTTTCACATGGCCTTTGATGAATTGAGTGACGAAGACCAGTTGGAAGCTATTGACTGGCTCAGTCAAGCTGGTGTCACCCGTATCCTGACTCGTGCTGGAGTATCTGGTGACTCTCTAGAGGAACGTTTCGCCCATTATCACAGAATTTTGGAATATGCTAAAGGTAAAATTGAAATTCTACCAGGTGGGGGGATTGACTTGGACAACCGTCAAACCTTTATAGATCAGCTAGGCGTGACACAATTACATGGAACCAAGGTTGTCTTTTAAAAAATAGAAAGGAACTGCTAGCTTTTGGTAGCAGTTTTCACTTATGTTTGAAATTTTTAAATCCTATCAGTTTAATCAAGAAAAGGCTCGTGCCTATGGTTTTGTAGAAAATGGTGAAGTCTGGACTTATAGTTGCCAGATTTTGCAAGGTGACTTTGTCCTGACTGTGTCCATCACTGCTGATAATGTGAGTTTTCAAGTCTTTGACCAGGAGACTGGTGATCTCTATCCTCAAGTCCATATGGAAAGTTTTAAAGGAAGTTTTGTTGCAAGTGTCCGTGAGCCTTGTCTGGAGATTCTCTACCAGATTCGGAAGGCTTGTTTTGAGGTACAGGATTTTATCTGTCCTCAGACTAAGCGTATCATGGTTCAGGTTCAGGAAAAGTATGGAAACCAGTTGGAGTATCTGTGGGAGAAATCTCCTGATACAGCAGTCTTAAGACATGAAGGGAATCAAAAGTGGTATGCCGTCTTGATGAAAATTTCTTGGGATAAGCTGGAAAAGGGCAGAGAAGGACAAGTGGAAGCAGTCAATCTTAAACACGACCAAGTAGCGGACTTGCTTTCACACAAGGGCATTTATCCAGCCTTTCATATGAACAAACGCTACTGGATTAGTGTGGCTCTTGATGATACTTTGTCAGATGAAGAAGTACTGGAATTGATAGAAATAAGTTGGAACTTAACCTTTAAAAAATGAAACATTTCAAGGACTTTCAAGAGCTTTCAATTAGCTAAATATTCTTTACTGAAGAAATTTTCAGAAAATATTGGATTTTTTCTTGACAAGTGCTTGTGCCTATGCTAAAATACTAAACAAGATATCAAACGAAGGAGAAAGTCAAACATGAAAACAGCTAAGTTTAATCAATTTGCTTTGTTGTTGAGGTACTCGGGCTAGTGCAAAA
>CAUTTK010000141.1:0-2886 GCA_963541475.1 uncultured Streptococcus sp.
ATGGCTTAGAAATCCATGAAAACGATAATCTTGGTATGGTTGATGGGAAAATTCTTGTGTCAAACCCTGATATGCACCAAACCTTGACAGAAACCTTGAAACATATGTTGGATGAAGATAGTGAAATTGTAACCTTTTATGTCGGTGAAGACGGAAGTGAAGAACTTGCTAATGAAATTGCCCAAGAAATCGCAGAAGAATTCGAAGACGTTGAAGTCGAAATCCACCAAGGTCAACAACCTGTTTACCCATACCTATTTAGTGTGGAATAAGATTAATGAAGGACTGAGAAATCAGTTCTTCTTTCTTTTTGAATAATAAAATCGCTATCTTTTAAATAAAAACAAAAAGAATATTCATAAATAAACGTTAAAATAGAAAATTCAGAAAATTTCTTCTTTTCTCTTGAAAAATCTTGAAAAAATGGTATGATAGTAACAAGTTATTTTTAAGTGAAGAGAAAGGGGAACAATGGAGAAAATCAGTTTAGAATCTCCTAAGACGGGGTCGGACCTAGTTTTGGAAACACTTCGTGATTTAGGAATTGATACCATCTTTGGTTATCCTGGTGGTGCGGTCTTGCCTTTTTATGATGCGATATATAATTTTAAAGGCATTCGCCACATTCTAGGACGCCATGAGCAAGGTTGTTTGCATGAAGCTGAAGGTTATGCCAAATCAACTGGAAAGTTGGGTGTTGCCGTCGTCACTAGCGGACCAGGAGCAACCAATGCCATTACAGGGATTGCAGATGCCATGAGCGATAGCGTTCCCCTTTTGGTCTTTACAGGTCAGGTGGCGCGAGCAGGGATTGGGAAGGATGCCTTTCAGGAGGCAGACATCGTGGGAATTACCATGCCAATCACTAAGTACAATTACCAAGTTCGTGAGACAGCTGATATCCCTCGTATCATTACGGAAGCTGTCCATATCGCAACAACAGGACGTCCAGGGCCAGTCGTCATTGACCTACCTAAAGACGTATCTGCTTTAGAAACAGACTTCATTTATTCACCAGAAGTGAACCTGCCAAGTTATCAGCCGACTCTTGAGCCGAATGATATGCAAATTAGGAAAATCTTGAAGCAATTATCTAAGGCTAAAAAACCAGTCTTGCTAGCTGGTGGCGGAATTAGTTATGCTGAAGCAGCTGCGGAACTAAATGAATTTGCAGAGCGCTATCAAATTCCAGTGGTAACCAGTCTTTTGGGGCAAGGCACGATTGCAACAACTCATCCGCTCTTTCTTGGAATGGGAGGTATGCACGGGTCGTTCGCAGCTAATATTGCCATGACGGAAGCAGACTTTATGATTAGTATCGGTTGCCGTTTCGATGACCGCTTGACGGGGAATCCTAAGACCTTTGCTAAGAATGCTAAGGTTGCCCACATTGATATTGACCCAGCTGAGATTGGCAAGATTATCAGTGCAGATATTCCTGTAGTTGGAGACGCTAAGAAAGCCTTGCAAATGTTGTTGGCGGAACCAACCGTTCATAACAATACTGAGAAATGGATTGAGAAAGTTACTAAAGACAAGAACCGTGTTCGTTCTTATGACAAAAAAGAGCGTGTGGTTCAACCTCAAGCCGTTATTGAACGCATTGGTGAATTGACGAATGGTGATGCCATTGTGGTAACAGACGTTGGTCAACACCAAATGTGGACAGCTCAGTATTATCCATACCAAAATGAGCGTCAGTTAGTGACTTCAGGCGGTTTAGGAACCATGGGATTCGGAATTCCAGCAGCAATCGGTGCTAAAATTGCTAACCCAGATAAGGAAGTAGTCTTGTTCGTTGGGGATGGTGGTTTCCAAATGACCAACCAGGAATTGGCTATTTTGAACATTTACAAGGTGCCAATCAAGGTGGTTATGCTGAATAACCACTCGCTTGGAATGGTTCGCCAGTGGCAGGAATCCTTCTATGAAGGTAGAACGTCTGAGTCAGTCTTTGATACCCTTCCTGATTTCCAATTGATGGCACAGGCTTATGGCATTAAAAACTATAAGTTTGACAATCCTGAGACCTTGGCTCAAGACCTTGAAGTCATCACTGAGGATGTTCCTATGCTAATCGAGGTAGATATTTCTCGTAAGGAACAGGTGTTACCAATGGTACCAGCTGGTAAGAGTAATCATGAGATGTTGGGGGTGAAGTTCCATGCGTAGAATGTTAACAGCAAAACTACAAAATCGTTCAGGAGTCCTCAATCGCTTTACAGGTGTCCTATCTCGTCGTCAGGTTAATATCGAAAGCATCTCTGTTGGAGCAACAGAAGATCCGAATGTATCGCGTATCACCATTATTATTGATGTAGCTTCACATGATGAAGTGGAGCAAATCATTAAGCAGCTCAATCGTCAGATTGATGTGATTCGCATTCGAGATATTACGGATAAACCACACTTGGAGCGCGAGGTGATTTTGGTTAAGATGTCAGCGCCAGCTGAGAAGCGAGCTGAGATTCTAGCGATTATTCAACCTTTCCGTGCAACAGTGGTAGACGTAGCGCCAAGCTCGATTACCATTCAAATGACAGGAAATGCTGAAAAGAGTGAAGCTCTATTGCGAGTCATTCGACCATACGGTATTCGTAATATTGCTAGGACGGGTGCAACTGGATTTACCCGCGACTAATACTCTTCGAAAATCAAATTCAAACCACGTCAGCTTCGCCTTGCCGTACTCAAGTACAGCCTGCGGCTAGCTTCCTAGTTTGCTCTTTGATTTTCATTGAGTATAAAAATCCAACTTAAATTTGTTAAACTAGCCTAAAAGGCAATAAATAATAGAAAAGAGAGAAAAAACTATGGCAGTTCAAATGGAGTACGAAAAAGATGTTAAAGTAGCAGCACTTGACGGTAAAAAAATCGCCGTTATCG
>CAUTTK010000142.1:0-2871 GCA_963541475.1 uncultured Streptococcus sp.
CCAAAACCACCACAAGTAAAGGCTAAAATGAGTAAGATTTTCTCTGGGATGCGCCAAACTCTTCTCCTTGCCTTAGATTTGTCAATGCCATAAATCAAGAAAATTATGACATTCCAAATCAAAAGGACTAGAGTAATTTTTTCGTCTAACTTCATAACCTTGCAATAATAGCTTCCGTCATTTCCTTGGTCGAAGCCTGTCCACCTATATCTCTTGTTAAAACACCAGCTGCCAAACTTGCCTCAACAGCACGTTCGATACGCTCTGCATCCTCATAACGACCAAAACTGTCTCTAAGCATCATAGCAACAGACAAAATCATGGAAATAGGATTGGCAATTCCTTGACCTGCAATATCGGGTGCCGAACCATGAATGGGTTCATAGAGACTTGGACCCTTTTCAGAGTGACTGGCTGATGGCATGACTCCAAGTGTGCCAGATAGGACACTTGATTCATCAGATAAGATATCTCCAAAAAGATTCTCCGTCACGATGACATCAAACTTAGCAGGATTGGTAATCATAAGCATAGCAGCTGAGTCTACCAACTGGTGTTCCAAGGTCACATCTGGGAAATCCTGTGCGACTTCCTCAGCTACTTTCCGCCAGAGTTTTGAGGTCGCTAGAACATTTTGCTTATCGATACTAGTAACGATTTTTCTGCGATTTCTTGCAATTTCAAAGGCTTTGCGAATAATCCGCTCTACTTCCTCATAGCTATAGTCGTTGATATCACGCGCTTTTCGCTCTTCAAGGATATGATCTCCAAAGTAAATCCCGCCTGTCAACTCACGCACCACGACAAAGTCTACACCAGCAATTCGTTCTGGTTTGAGTGGTGACAAATGCTTGAGACTATCAAAGATTTTTACCGGGCGAATATTGGCATAGAGATTGAGTTCCTTACGGAGAGCCAGCAGGCCTTGTTCAGGCCGAACCGCTGCTCCATCATACTGGGGACTCCCGATAGCCGCTAGGAGAATGGCATCTGCTTCACGACATACCTTGAGGGTTTCATCAGGTAAGGGATGCCCTGCAGCATCGATACCTGCACCTCCAAAAGGTCGTCTATCAATCTCATAGTCAAAACCTGTTTTTTCAGCTAGAGCTTCCAGAACCTCTAAACCAGCCTCCATGATTTCTGGGCCAATTCCGTCCCCTGCTAGAGCTACTATTTTCTTTGTCATAGCCTTCTCCTTTACACACTAGGCATGTCGCGATAGGAAACGCTACGTCCCATCTCACCAGCATTCTCTTTTTGAACAAAGGTATTAGCATTGATGTAAGCAATAGCCGAAGCCTTCAACACATCGAAATCAAGACCTGCTGCGTTAAAGATGGTTTCTGTATCTCTGTTTTCAACAGTGACCAAGACCCGAGCTTGGGCATCAATTCCATCTGTCACAGCATCAATAGTATAGGACACCAAGCGGACGGATTGGTTAAAGAACTTATCGATAGCGTTAAAGATCGCTTCAACGGAACCTTGACCTGTCGCATTAAATTCGACCTTCTCACCATCCATATTGGCTAGGCTAACGAGTGCTTCAATGTTATTGTCTGCATGAGTTTGAAGTTGTAAATCATCAAAGTGGAAACCTTCTGGGTTTTCAACCATGGTTCCAGCTACCAGAGCACGAATATCTGCATCTGTGATTTCTTGTTTCTTGTCTGCCAGCGCCTTGAACTTGGCAAAGAGTGGTTTGATATCCTCTTCTGAAAAGTCTAGGGCCAATTCTCTTAGTTTTTCAACAAAGGCATGGCGACCTGACAATTTTCCAAGAGGAAGGCTATTGCTCTTAACACCAACCAATTCAGGGGTGATAATCTCATAAGTAAGAGGATTTTTAAGGACTCCGTCTTGGTGAATACCAGATTCGTGAGAAAAGGCATTACCACCAACCACAGCCTTGTTTTTAGGAACCGGAATACCTGAGAAGCGAGAAACCATTTCTGACGTATTTATTGTTTCATTTAGGACAATACTTGTTTCTGCTTGATAGTAATCTTGGCGAATATTGAGGGCCACTGCAATTTCTTCAAGGGCAGCATTTCCAGCTCGCTCACCAATACCGTTGATGGTTCCTTCAACACGTCCTGCTCCATTCTTGACAGCAGCAAGGCTATTTGCCACTGCCATTCCGAGGTCATCGTGACAGTGAGGCGAATAGATAATCTGACGATCTGTCTTAACATTCTCAATCAAGTATTTGAAGATAGCTCCGTACTCTTCTGGCGTGGTAAATCCAACCGTATCAGGGATATTGATATAAGACGCCCCTGCATCAACCGCTGTTTGAACAACTTGCAAGAGGAAATCCAACTCTGTTCTAGTCGCATCCTCTGGAGAGAATTCGACCACTTCAAACTTAGAACGTGCATAAGAGACATGCTCCTTAATAGCTTCCAAAATCTCTTCCTTGCTCTTATTGAGCTTATACTTGCGGTGAATCGGACTGGTAGCGATAAAAACGTGAACCTGTGGATACTTGGCGTCCTTGAGGGCCTCGTAACAAGCATCAATATCAGACCTGACAGAACGGGCCAAACCAGTCACTGCTGTTTTCTTCAAGACCTTAGCAATCTCCTGCACTGCCGTGAATGAATCAGGACTCGCCGCTGGAAAACCAGCCTCGATGGCTGAAATGCCCCATTTCTCCAGTTGCCTTGCAATGGCAATTTTTTCCTTGATTGAGAAGTTAACACCAGGTGTCTGCTCTCCATCCCGAAGGCTGGTATCTAGAAATTCAACTGTTCTCATAAGATTTCCCCTTTTCCAAATGTGGTTTTAAAAAAACATCTCGCTCAGAAACCCAAGCGAGATGTTGATTTACTCCCGCTTGGTAAGCCAAACAGGACTAATGCTTTT
>CAUTTK010000143.1:0-2834 GCA_963541475.1 uncultured Streptococcus sp.
TTTACAGATATCCAATCTAAACAGTAAAAGAGGTTCACTATGAGTGAGATCAAAATTATTAACGCCAAAAAAATCTACCACGATGTCCCTGTTATTGATAATTTAAATATTACAGTTCCCAAAGGAAGTCTCTTTACCATCCTTGGTCCTTCAGGGTGTGGGAAAACGACTCTTCTTCGCATGATTGCAGGTTTCAACAGTATCGAAGGCGGAGAATTTTACTTCGATGATACAAAAATCAATAATATGGAACCCAGCAAACGCAATATCGGCATGGTTTTCCAAAACTACGCTATTTTCCCACATTTGACTGTCCGAGACAATGTTGCTTTTGGTCTTAAGCAAAAGAAGGTTCCAAAAGAAGAATTGATTCAACAGACCAATAAGTATCTTGAACTTATGCAAATTGCTCAATATGCGGATCGAAAGCCCGATAAACTCAGTGGTGGACAACAACAACGTGTTGCCTTGGCACGTGCCTTAGCGGTTAATCCAAGTGTTCTCCTCATGGACGAGCCACTTAGTAATCTGGATGCCAAACTTCGCTTGGATATGCGTCAAGCCATTCGAGAAATCCAACACGAAGTGGGAATTACAACCGTCTATGTGACCCACGACCAAGAAGAAGCCATGGCGATTTCAGACCAAATTGCTGTTATGAAAGATGGGGTGATCCAACAAATCGGCCGACCAAAAGAACTCTATCATAAACCAGCTAATGAGTTTGTGGCAACCTTTATCGGACGCACAAATATTATCCCTGCCAATCTTGAAAAACGGAGCGACGGCGCTTATATCGTCTTCTCAGATGGCTATGCCCTTCGAATGCCAGCTCTTGATCAGGCTGATGAGCAAGCTATTCATGTAAGCATTCGTCCTGAAGAGTTTATCAAAGATGAATCTGGAGATATTGAAGGAACTATTAGCGATAGCGTCTATCTTGGACTAAATACTGAGTATTTCATTGAAACAGGCTTTGCCTCAAAAATTCAAGTTAGCGAAGAATCAACTTTTGAAGAAGATCTACAAAAAGGCGATCGTATTCGTCTACGAATCAATACTAAAAAATTAAACGTCTTTTCTGCGGATGGTTCCCAAAACCTGATAAAAGGAGTCAACCATGGAACGTAAAAAACTAAATATTTGGACAGCCTCCTCTTTCTTCATCTTTCTTACCTATCTTGTCTTTCTGGTTTATCCTATCGTTACCGTGCTCAAGCAAGCACTCATACATGAAGGACAATTCTCACTAGCTAATTTTGTCACTTTCTTTAGTAAAGCCTACTACTCTGAGACACTCGTCAATAGTTTCAAGGTTTCCATTACCGCTACTGTCACCTCCTTGATTGTAGGAACCTTATTAGCTTACCTCTTTTCCATGTATGACTTCAAGGGAAAGAAATTTCTACAAATATTGATTATCATTGCTTCCATGTCAGCTCCTTTCGTGGGAGCCTACTCCTGGATTCTCTTGTTGGGACGAAATGGGGTCATCACTAAATTCCTGACAAATACCCTTCATCTTCCAGCTATCGATATTTATGGATTCAAAGGAATTGTACTTGTCTTTACACTTCAACTATTTCCACTGGTATTTCTATACGTTGCTGGGACAATGAAAAGTATTGACAATTCTCTACTTGAAGCCGCTGAAAGCATGGGTTCCTTCGGATTTAAGCGTATCGTAACGGTTGTTTTACCTCTCCTAGTTCCAACCTTACTAGCTGCTGCCCTACTTGTATTTATGAGAGCATTCTCAGACTTTGGAACACCGATGTTAATTGGTGAAGGATATCGGACTTTCCCCGTCTTAATTTATACCCAATTCATTAGCGAGGTTGGAGGAAATTCTGCTTTTGCATCTGCTTTAGCAGTTATGGCGATTATCATTGCCTTGGCGATTTTCCTTATCCAAAAATACATTTCAAATCGCTACAGTTTCAGTATGAATTCGCTCCATCCAATTGAGCCTAAAAAAACTACAAAAGGAAAAATGGCTGCCATTTATGCAACAGTCTACGGAATTATCTTGTTCTCTGTTCTACCTCAAGTCTACTTGATTTATACTTCTTTCCTAAAAACATCAGGTATGGTATTTGTCAAAGGCTATTCTCTAAACAGTTACAAGGTAGCTTTCAATCGTATGGGATCTGCTATTTTCAATACCATTCGTATCCCTTTGATTGCCTTAGTTCTAGTTGTCCTATTCGCAACATTTATCTCCTACCTAGCCGTTAGAAAACGGAATTTGTTTACAAACTTAATTGACAGCCTCAGTATGGTCCCTTATATTGTACCAGGAACCGTTCTAGGGATTGCCTTCATTTCTTCCTTCAATACTGGCCTATTTGGAAGTGGATTTCTTATGATTACAGGGACAGCTTTCATCTTGATTATGTCCCTATCTGTCAGAAGATTACCTTATACAATTCGCTCATCTGTTGCTAGCTTGCAACAAATAGCACCAAGTATTGAAGAAGCCGCTGAGAGTTTAGGAAGTAGCCGTCTCAATACCTTTGCCAAGATTACAACTCCAATGATGCTATCTGGTATTATTTCTGGAGCTATCCTATCTTGGGTTACAATGATTTCAGAGCTCTCTACTTCTATCCTCCTCTACAATGTCAAAACAAGAACAATGACTGTAGCCATTTATACAGAGGTTCTCAGAGGAAATTACGGTGTAGCGGCAGCCTTGTCAACTATCCTAACTGTTCTAACAGTAGGTTCCTTGCTCTTGTTCATGAAAATTTCTAAAAGCAATAGCATTACACTTTAGTTTTCCCCATCAAAAACAGCCGAAAGGATTACCCTCGGCTGTTTTTTCTTATCTT
>CAUTTK010000144.1:0-2821 GCA_963541475.1 uncultured Streptococcus sp.
AATGACAAAGGAATTACCTATTACACAAAAGTTGATGATGTGATGGGGTATATGAACTTTAAATTCCATGACTATGAGTTACACAAACCAGTTCACATATTTAGTTCAGAAACTTACAAGGATTATCTGTCTACTTTGTGGCATGATTTAAACGATGGAGAAGATTTGAAATCCATGCAAGACCTTTATGAAACTCCTAAGTATAAACTCTCGAAAGACGATCAAGAGGAAATAAAGGAACTAAAAGAAGAAGGTGTGTATGCTTCCATGCAGGAATTGGACAATCCATTTGAGGGGAAAAGCAACGAAGATAGTCTAACCATGACTTATCGTTATGGATACTATGATTTAGACGGGAAACCTACTCTTCAGGAGTATATTCTACTAGAAGCTAAGGCTCACCAAACGATTGTCGCACCAATGGATGGAGTTGTATCTCTAGATGGCGACAATGTTATTCTCACTAACGGAAAAGGAGAGAATGAGAGTCGATTGACCTTGTATTCTATTCATAATGGTCGTGCGATTGAGGGGACAAGAGTCCTAACGGGTGATATTATTGGTGAAACACCGGACGACACAGGTTTGAAAGTTTCCTATCAAAAGTATAAGAACAAGAAAGAAAAATTGGTGTATGTCAATCCGCAATTTTATTTTCCAAAAGTCATTCAACTTCAGACAACTATCTTACCTACCATTGGTCAGTTTGGTGGGGATGAGTTTGAACGAGCAAAACATATTTATGAGTTTTTGAAATCTCAAGGGGCAAGTCCCCAAGCCATTGCGGCAATTTTAGGAAATTGGTCTGTAGAGTCTTCTATCAATCCTAAACGAGCTGAAGGGGATTATTTACCTCCTCCAGTTGGCGCTACCGATTCCTCATGGGATGATGAAAGCTGGTTAGCAATTGGAGGTCCAGCCATTTATGGAGGTGCTTATCCTAATATTCTTCATAGAGGTCTAGGTTTAGGGCAATGGACGGATACCGCAGATGGTTCAACACGCCATACAGCCCTGTTGAATTATGCACATAGCAAAAATAAGAAATGGTATGATTTAGACCTCCAACTTGATTTTATGCTTCAAGGGGATAGTCCTTACTATCAAAGTTGGTTAAAGGATTTCTTTAAAAATACGGGCAGTGCAACCAATCTCGCCCAACTCTTCCTCACCTATTGGGAGGGAAATTCTGGTGACAAACTACTGGAAAGACAAACTAGAGCAACGGAATGGTATTACCAAATTGAAAAAGGCTTCAGCCAAACAAATGGAGGACAGGCAAAGAGTGATCCGCAATCCCTTGAAGGGGTTCGCGGGGACTTGTATGATCATTCTGTTCCTGGTGGTGGAGATGGTATGGCCTATGCCTATGGACAATGTACATGGAGTGTTGCGGCTCGTATGAATCAATTAGGCTTGAAATTAAAAGGAAGCAATGGAGAGAAAATTCCAATCATTAATACCATGGGAAATGGTCAGGACTGGGTTGCGACAGCTTCAAGTCTTGGTGGAGAAACGGGTTCCACACCAAAAGCAGGTGCTATTGTTTCTTTTGTGGGAGGTACACATGGCACACCAGCCATCTACGGTCATGTGGCTTTTGTCGAGAAAGTATATGATGATGGTTCTTTCCTTGTGTCTGAAACTAACTATGGTGGCAACCCTAACTATACCTTTAGAAAAATCTCTCAAGCAGATAGTGCCATCAGTTTTGCTTATACGACGAAATAAAAGAATCATGTCATCAGTTTAGGTGACATGATTCTTATTTTTTATAGAGTGACATATTTAATGCCATAGGCTGATAAGTTACTTGATGATCGTCTTTAATCAATTGACTGTAAGCAACAAATCCGAACTGTTCATAAAATTGAATGACTTTAGGATGATTGATACTATCTAAAAATACCATCTGAGTTCCTACAATTGCTCGAAATTCTTCAATTTTTTGAATTACAATTTCAAATAACTCTTGTCCTGATAATTTATTTAGCTTTGTGTTTTTGCCGAATTGACCGATAAGTAACACAGGGAGATAATCAATATTTTTGGGACTTTTCCCTTTTAGGACGAGTTTCTTTTTTAAGGATTTCTCTAAATCAGAAATATCAACAACTTTGAGAGATAAACTAAAGAATCCTATGATGTTATTTGTTTCAGATTCTTCAACGATAAAATTACGAGAACGATGTTGTTTTTCAAAATTGGGGGCTTTATCAGATAGATAAGTCAACATCTCTTCATTACCGTTGAAATCAACATTTTCTAAAATGATAGTTTTAAATAGATTCTGAACTTGTTTCTCAGTTTTATCAGGAGCTAGCACTTGAATATTTTCAAGATATTGCTTAAGTGGTGTTACTTGAATTGTCATCTTACAGATACTTTGAAATGAGTTTATTTTTCGTTGGAGCGGTAGCGTCTTGTGATTCAATAGATTTCAAGACTGCTTGTAGCTTTTTAGATGGTTTATGATTAAGAATTTTTAGAGCATCTTCGTTTGTTAGTTTTATATCACGTGTTAAACTGATTGTAGCCATTTGTTCTATCTCCTGTTTCTACTTAAATTCATTATAGCTTATTTTGAACAAAAGTTCAATCTAAAGATAGTGTATGTTTTCTATAGTGTATAAATCCAAAATAAGTTTTTCTCTTGCGTTTGTAGCTCATATTCGTTAGAATAATGGTGTAGATGAGTGGTCGGCTTATGGTCAATCTGATAGTAATCTTGGATATAAGGGCCAAGCGGTGGCGGACACCAGAACAAAATCCGATAGCAATCTTGGACGTAAGGGCCAAGCGGTGGCAGACACCAGAATAA
>CAUTTK010000145.1:0-2796 GCA_963541475.1 uncultured Streptococcus sp.
AGGAACCGAGCTTTGCCAGTATTGATGTGAGTTTCATTTCCCTCAGTCTGATTCTGCCAGCCTTACACCGAGTGTTAGCTGAACAAGGTCAGGTTGTGGCTCTGGTTAAGCCCCAGTTTGAGGCAGGACGTGAACAGATTGGGAAAAATGGAATTATTCGCGATGCCAAGGTCCATCAGAATGTCCTTGAATCTGTCACAGCTATGGCAGTAGAGGAGGGCTTTTCAGTCCTTGGTTTGGACTTTTCTCCCATCCAAGGTGGTCATGGAAATATTGAGTTTTTAGCGTATTTGAAAAAAGAAGAGTCAGCAAGCAATCAGGTTCTTGCTGATGTTGAAGAAGTAGTAGAGAGGGCGCATAGTCAATTTAAAAATGAATAAAAAAGAGAGACTTGAAAAAATTAGACGATTTGTGACAGATTATCAAATCGGTACACAAGAAGAAATTGTAGAACATTTGAAAGAGGCAGGTATCACTGCCACTCAAGCGACGGTATCACGAGATATCAAAGAGCTGGGCATTGTCAAAATTCCTTTGAGAGACAACACCTATGTCTATGAATTACCAAAATCAATCGTAAAAAGTTTGCAACTGGCTGAAGATAATATCGAATCGGCTGAATTGATGGATAAGATGATCAATCTCCAAGTGATTCCAGGAAATACAGCTTTTGTAAAAGCTCAGTTAATCGAGACTTTTGTGGACAAGATTTTCAGCTGTTTGGCTGATGATAGCTCGATTTTAGTCATTGCAAGAAGTGAAAGTCTAGCTGAGGAAATCTTTGAACAAGTAAAAAATTGGTAGGTCTATATGTTACTTGAAATTTCGATAAAAAACTTTGCCATTATTGAGGCTATTTCCCTCAATTTTGAAAAAGGGATGACAGTCCTGACTGGTGAAACAGGTGCAGGGAAGTCGATTATCATTGATGCCATGAATATGATGTTGGGAGCTCGTGCTACGACAGATGTTATTCGTCATGGTGCGCCAAAGGCAGAGATTGAGGGGCTTTTCTCAGTTGAGAATAGTCGCCTTTTACAGGAAATTTTTGATGAGCAAGGTTTGGAAATGGGTGATGAAATTATCATCCGTCGGGAAATCTTGCAAAATGGTCGGAGTATCAGCCGTGTCAATGGCCAGATGGTCAATCTGTCTGTTTTGCGAGCTATTGGGCAACATCTTGTAGATATTCATGGTCAGCATGACCAAGAGGAGTTAATGCGTCCCCAACTGCATATCCAGATGTTGGATGAATTTGGCGATTTAGCTTTTTGGAACTTGAAAGAAACCTATCAAACGAGTTTTGATGCCTACCGTAAAATGCGTAAGCAGGTTCTGGAAGTCAAGAAAAACCAACAGGAACACAAGACTCGTATTGAGATGTTGGAATTTCAAATGGCAGAGATTGAGGCAGCCAACTTGCAAGCAGGTGAAGACTTGGCTCTTAACCAAGAGCGAGATAAACTCCTCAACCATAAAAATATTGCGGATACACTGACCAATGCCTATAGCATGTTGGACAATGAAGAGTTCTCGAGTCTGGCCAATGTTCGTTCGGCCATGAATGACATGGAAAGTGTCGAAGAGTATGATACCGAATACCGTGAAATTTCAAGCTCTCTGTCTGAGACTTACTATGTCTTAGAAGACATTAGCAAACGTCTGGAAGCTATTATTGAGGACCTTGATTTTGACGGCAATCGTCTTATGCAGGTTGAGAATCGTTTGGACCTTCTTCATACTATTACCCGCAAGTATGGTGGGACTGTAGACGATGTCTTGCTTTATTTTGCTAAGATTACGGAAGAATACAATCTCTTGACAGGCAATAACCTCTCGTCTGAGGACATGGAAGCAGAGCTTAAAAAATTGGAAATCAACCTTGTCGATCTGGCAGGTCAACTTGCCTCTGCTCGTCATGATTTGGCTCAGCAACTAGAAGCTGAGATTAAACAAGAACTGCAAGACCTTTATATGGGAAAAGCTCAGTTTCAGGTTCGTTTTAGCAAGGGCAAATTCAGTCGCGAGGGCAATGAAACAGTTGAGTTTTACATATCAACCAACCCTGGCGAAGACTTTAAACCCTTGGTCAAGGTTGCATCTGGTGGGGAATTATCCCGTCTCATGCTAGCCATTAAATCTGCCTTTTCTCGTAAAGAGGGCAAGACAAGTATTGTCTTTGATGAGGTGGATACGGGAGTTTCAGGTCGTGTAGCTCAGGCTATTGCGCAGAAGATTCACAAGATTGGCCAGCATGGTCAGGTACTGGCTATTTCCCATTTGCCACAAGTGATTGCAATTGCGGATTATCAATTCTTTATTGAGAAGATTAGCAATGAGCATTCAACGGTTTCGACTGTTCGTCTCTTGACGGTTGAAGAGCGAGTGGAGGAAGTTGCTAAGATGTTGGCAGGTGATGATGTGACGGAAGCAGCCCTGACGCAAGCCAGAGAATTGTTGAGAAACAAGGAGAAATAAGATGACAGACTATTATGTAATTGGAGATGTTCACGGAAAAGCTGGGATGCTAGAAGACCTTCTCAAAACATGGGATGGTCAGACCCAGTTGCTCTTTCTAGGGGACTTGATTGACCGTGGTGAAGATAGTCGCCGTGTTCTTGAAATGGTTAAGGATTTAGTGGACAATCAAGGGGCTATCTGTTTGTCAGGAAATCACGAGTATATGTTTTTGACTTGGCTCGATGACCCAGAAGAAAGTTATGACCATTATCGTCGTAATGGTGGAGATACAACCATTAACTCTATCCTAGGTCGTCCCTTGGATGCACCAGTTGA
>CAUTTK010000146.1:0-2794 GCA_963541475.1 uncultured Streptococcus sp.
ATGGTCTCCACAAGCTAGTAGGGATTCCTTAGGAGCAATCAGCTGATAGCCGTAGGTTTCTAATGTTTTCAGATTAGCCTGAGTTGCTGGATGTTCATACATCTTTGTATTCATAGCAGGTGCGATGAGTTTGGGAATATGACTTGGCAAGGCTAGAGCAATACAAGTTACTATGTTGTCCGCAAAGCCGTGGGCTAGTTTTGCAATAGTGTTAGCTGTTGCAGGGGCCACGATAAATAAATCTGCTTTTTTTCCAAGTTCGATATGATTGACTTGATCAGGATAGGGTTCCTTCATGACATCTAGGTGGACAGGATTCTGTGATAAGACCTGTAGTGTCAATGGTTGGATAAACTCTGTAGCAGCCTGAGTCATTAAGACAGTGACTTGATGGCCTTGTTTTTTTAGAGAACTGACTAAATCTGCCGACTTGTAAGAGGCGATTGACCCCGTTACAGCCAAGAGAATGTTTGCCATAGCTTTCCTTTCTACGAATGATAGGCTTGAATTTTTTCAAGGAGGAGTTTTGCAATTTCTTCTTTAGTCTGGACTGTTTGAAGCTGATTTTTTTCAACAAAGATTGCACGATGTTGATCTGCTGAAATTTGAGACAGGTCATTTGCAATAATCAAGTCTGCTTGGTTTTTGATAAGACTTTTTCTAGCAACTTCAACTAGATGATCTTCGTTAACATCAACCAGCAGTTTGAAACCAATCAGATGAATAGCAGGATTCCATTCCTTGACCAGAGAGATGATTTTGGGTGTCTTTTTTAGGAACAAAACCTGAACCTCGTCAGTTGAAGAAATCTTAGTCTGATGATTCTGCTTGTTTAAAAATTCTTCTAGATTGGAGCTAGCTTGAACTTCCTCAAGCCCTGTCATATAAACAGGAGTGTAGTCAGAAACAGCCATTGAGTGGATCAAGACCTGATAATCCTTGATACGTTCTTGCATTTCTAGTAGAAGGTCCTTGGTATTGTTAATTTCTAGAATGCTTAGGTTAGGATGGGTTTCTGGTTTCAGAGCTCGTTTTGTCGTAATTAAACAAACTTCATGCCCTGCAGCAAGCAAGGTTTCTGTGATGATTTTTCCCAAGTGGCCTGTAGAATGGTTAGTGATAGAGCGGACGCTATCGATAGCTTCACTGGTACCGCCCGATGTAACTAAAATTTTCATAGCACTATTGTACACAAAAATAAACGGTAAGTAAAATGAAAGCGATAAATTTTTGGTAAAAATGAAGATTTACTATAGTTTCAAACTATAAAGCCATATAAAATTTAAGAAAGGACTCTAAAAACCTTAAAAACAGGGATATTTACGAACGTTTAGAGAGTTTTAGGATGTTAAAAATCTTGTTTTGTGTTATAATGAATTATCACATTAGAGGTTAGAGGAGTTTTGAATGAAAACAGATATTGAAATCGCACAGAGTATTGAGTTAAAACCAATCGTTGATGTTGTAGAGAAACTTGGTATTTCTTACGATGATTTGGAGTTGTATGGAAAGTACAAGGCTAAACTCAGCTTTGATAAAATCCGTGCAGTTGAGAGCAATCCAGTTGGAAAATTGATCTTGGTTACTGCCATCAATCCAACACCTGCCGGTGAAGGAAAATCAACTATTACCATTGGTCTGGCGGATGCCTTGAACAAGATTGGCAAGAAAACCATGATTGCTATCCGCGAACCATCTCTTGGTCCAGTAATGGGGATTAAGGGTGGTGCTGCTGGTGGTGGTTACGCCCAAGTCCTGCCAATGGAAGACATCAACCTCCACTTTACTGGAGACATGCATGCCATTACAACTGCTAACAACGCTCTTTCTGCCTTGATTGATAACCACTTGCACCAAGGAAATGAGCTAGGAATTGACCAACGTCGTATCCTCTGGAAACGTGTAGTGGACTTGAACGACCGCGCCCTTCGTCATGTGACCGTTGGACTTGGTGGTCCTCTAAATGGTATTCCACATGAGGATGGTTTTGACATTACCGTTGCTTCCGAAATCATGGCGATTCTTTGCTTGGCTACGGATATCGAGGACTTGAAACGCCGTTTGGCTAATATTGTTATCGGTTATCGCTATGATCGTACACCTGTTTCTGTAGGTGATTTGCAGGTTGAAGGTGCCTTGGCTTTGATTTTGAAGGATGCGATTAAGCCGAACCTGGTTCAGACAATTTACGGTACACCTGCCTTTGTACACGGTGGTCCATTTGCTAATATTGCTCATGGATGTAACTCTGTTTTGGCAACGACAACAGCCCTTCACTTGGCTGATTACACAGTTACTGAAGCTGGTTTTGGTGCAGACCTTGGTGCTGAGAAATTCCTTGATATTAAGACACCAAACTTGCCAACTTCTCCAGATGCAGTTGTTATCGTCGCAACCCTTCGTGCCCTTAAGATGAATGGTGGCGTTGCTAAGGACGCTCTGACAGAGGAAAATGTAGAGGCGGTTCGTGCAGGTTTTGCTAACTTGAAACGCCATGTTGAAAATATCCGTAAATTTGGAGTACCTGCAGTTGTAGCAATCAATGAATTTGTTTCTGACACAGAAGCTGAAATTGCAGCCTTGAAAGAACTTTGTGCCTCAATCGATGTACCAGTTGAGTTGGCAAGTGTCTGGGCTGATGGTGCAGAAGGTGGAGTAGCACTTGCCGAAACGGTTGTTAAGACTATCTATGAAAATCCAGCTAACTACAAACGTTTGTATGATAATGACCTTTCTGTCCAAGAAAAGATTGAAAAGATTGTTACTGAAATCTACCGTGGTAGCAAAGTGAACT
>CAUTTK010000147.1:0-2751 GCA_963541475.1 uncultured Streptococcus sp.
GCTCTTATATCAACCTTTATGAGGATTTTTTTACTTCATAACTGTCAAAGTCCCGCCTAAATATTCTGAAAATTCGTTTACTTTTCTTGAAATCTATGATATAATTGATAACAACCTATATTTTATAAGAGGAGTAAAAAATGAAAAAAAGTCAAGTGCTTGCTGTAGCGGGAGCTACCTTATTAGTATCAGGAGTTCTAGCTGCGTGTTCAAACACTAGTTCAAATAATGCCAAACTAGCAAAAGATTACCAATATGTTTATCAAATAGATCCAGAAACCTTGGATTATATCGTCAGCAATATCGATTCAACATCATTCATCACAACAAATGCTGTAGATGGTTTGTTGGCTAACGATAAATATGGTAATCTGGTTCCTTCTATTGCCGAATCATGGACAGTTTCAAAAGATGGTTTGACGTATACCTATAAAATTCGTCAGGATGCTAAATGGGTGACAGCAGAGGGAGAAGAATACGCTCCTGTAACTGCTAAAGACTTCGTTACTGGTTTGAAACATGCTGTAGATGGAAAATCAAAAGGACTTTCAATCGTTAGCTCTTCTATCAAGGGATTGGATGCATATATCAAGGGTGAAACAAAAGACTTTTCAACGGTTGGTGTAAAAGCACTTGATGATCAAACTTTAGAATATACCTTGAATCAACCAGAAACTTTTTGGAATGATAAGACAACTAGCGGTGTCATGATGCCAGTTAATGAAGAGTTTTTAGCTTCAAAAGGTGAAGGATTTGGGGCTCCAACAGATGCTAACTCTATTCTCTATAACGGTCCATTTGTCTTGAAAGCTGTAACTCCGAAATCATCTATCGAGATGGCTAAAAATGACGCTTACTGGGATAAAGAAAATGTAAAAATTGAGAACGTTAAGTTTACTTTCTGGGATGGTAAGGATCAAGATGTGATTGCCAAAGGTTTTGCCGATGGACAATATAGCAAGGCTCGTATCTTCCCTACAAGTTCTACATATGAAAAATATGCAGCTGACTTCAAAGATAACATTTACTTTAACGAACCAGGTGCGGGTGTTGCAACTGTCAGCTTGAACTATGGCCGTACAACTTATAACCACACTGCTAAGACAAGTGAAGCACAAAAGACCTCTACTCAAAAAGCCTTGTTGAACAAGGAGTTCCGTCAAGCCCTGAACTTTGCGGTAGATCGTAATTCTTATTCAGCTCAAACAAATGGTACTGATGGTGCTGCAGTAGCCATCCGTAATACATTTGCACCATATAATCTTCAAGTTGGTAAGAAAACATTTGGTGAATTGGTACAAGATAGCTTGGCTAAGACAAATTCTTCTACTTGGGCTAAGGTTTCTCTAGCTGATTCTCAAAATGGGCTTTATAATGAAGAAAAAGCTAAAGAGGTCTTTGCTAAAGCTAAATCAAGTCTACAAGCTGAAGGTGTTGAATTCCCAATCCACTTAGATGCCTTGGTTATTCAAGAATCAACAGCGGTTGTAAACCGTGTTCAATCATTGAAACAATCAATTGAAAAAGTATTGGGTTCAGATAATGTTGTTGTAGACTTGCAACAAATGACTCAAGCAGAAGCTTTACCAATTTCATTTAGTGCTCCAACAGCTAAAGAGCAAGACTGGGATATCCATACTTTGATAGGATGGACCCCTGACTATCAAGATCCGTCTACTTTCTTGGATCAGTTTGTCATCAAGGGAGGAAACACTCGCCTTTACCTTGGTATTGACCAAAACACGGATGCATCAGTAGTAAGTAAACTTGGTTTGGCTGACTATGGAAAATTACTTGATGACGCAAACAGCGAAAACCAAGATGTTCAAAAACGTTATGAAAAATACGCGGTAGCACAAGCTTGGTTGACTGATAATGCTTTGACAATTCCTGTAATGGCTTCTCCTAAAGAAACAGCCGTTTCATTTGTTTCAAAGGTTTTACCATTTAGTTCTTCATATTCTGTAGCTGGGCTTAAAGGTGAGAATGCAGGATACTTGAAGTATACTGAAGTTGGTGAAAAAGCAATCACCAAAGAAGAGTACGAAAAAGCTCGTGAAAAATGGTTGAAAGAGAAGACTGAGTCAAACGAGAAAGCTCAAAAAGAATTGGCAAGTCATGTGAAGTAAATAATTTCTAATAGAACTTTCTCTCCATGAGGAGAAGGTTCTTTTGGGATTTTTAAAGGAAATGATATGAAAAAATATATTTTTATGCGTGTTTTGCGGTCATTGGTTTCTATCTTTTTAGTAACAACCTTGACTTACACGATCATCTATACAATGGTTCCTCGAAAATTGATTTTCAAACAGGATACCAACTATAACAAGATTGCGACAACGGCTGATAAACGTGATAACTATGAGAATACCGTTTATGAGCGTATGGGCTATATCGAGTACTACGATACCAAAGAGTTGCAAGAAAAAGCTAGCCAGATGGATTCTTCTGTAACAGTTGAAGCTAATGACACCAACAAGGCTATCTATGAAAAATACATCAAACAAATCGGTCATGGTTGGACCTTGGGAGAATTTACTGAAAGTGGTCAATTCTACGCTACTCGTGAAATCCCAATTTTTGAACGTGTTTTCAAATTTTATGCTAACTTGATTGACATTGATCATACAAATAAAATTCAAGACCCTGAAAACCCAGACTTGAAACGTTACCTTCGTTTTGAAAATGATCCAGCGATCGGATGGTCATTGGTCGGTTCAGGAACTAAACACAAATATCTCTTGTACTTCA
>CAUTTK010000148.1:0-2745 GCA_963541475.1 uncultured Streptococcus sp.
AGTGAGGCTATCAATCCAATTTATCCCGATTTGGATGTGGATCCTGATTTCCATGAAAAAGAAGGTATCTATCAGATGTGGACTTTTGAAGATAAAGGGGATGATTTACGCTTGCCTGACAGTCTCTCAGACAAACTTCGCATGGTTCGTTGGCATGAGCATTCGTCTGACATTGTGCCGATTTCAGGCTCTAAGGCGACGGGTGTGGAAAAGGTTGTGGAACACCTAGGCTTAAAACCAGAGAACGTTATGGTCTTTGGAGATGGGCTCAACGATTTGGAACTCTTTGATTACGCTGGAATCAGCGTTGCAATGGGAATTTCTCATGATAAAATCAAAGAAAAAGCGGATTATATAACAAAAACACTAGAAGAAGATGGCATTTTTGATGCCTTAGAAGGATTTGGTATGGTAGAAAAAGAATTGCATTTTCCACAAGTAGACATTGAAACAGTAGAAGGTCCTCTTGCGACTATTAAGACCAATCACGGAGACTTGCGTATCAAGCTCTTCCCAGAACATGCTCCTAAAACAGTGGCTAACTTTGTAGCTCTTTCTAAAGATGGCTACTATGATGGTGTCATTTTCCACCGTATTATCAAGGACTTTATGATTCAAGGTGGAGACCCAACTGGAACTGGTATGGGTGGCGAGTCAATCTACGGCGAATCATTTGAGGATGAATTCTCAGAAGAACTTTACAATATCCGTGGTGCCCTTTCTATGGCCAATGCTGGTCCAAATACCAACGGTAGCCAGTTCTTTATCGTCCAAAATCAACATCTGCCTTATTCTAAAAAAGAAATTGCTCGTGGTGGTTGGCCAGAACCGATTGCAGAAATCTATGCGGAGCAAGGAGGAACTCCTCACCTAGACCGCCGTCACACTGTATTTGGTCAGTTAGTTGATGGAGCTTCTTACGCTGTCTTGGATGCCATTGCTGCTGTTGAGACAGGAGCTATGGACAAGCCAGTTGAAGATGTCGTGATTGAAACAATTGAAATCGAGGATTAAGATGAAAATCGGTGATAAGCTAAAGGGGCGGATTACAGGGATTCAGCCCTACGGTGCCTTTGTTGAGCTAGAGACGGGTGATACGGGGCTGATTCACATTTCAGAGATTCGGACAGGATTTATTGAAAATATTCATGAAGCCTTGAAAGTCGATGAAGAGGTTCTGGTTCAGGTAGTGGATTTAGATGAATTTACAGGGAAAGCCAGTCTTTCTATCCGTACTTTGGAGGAAGAAAAGCACCAGTTTCCGAGACGGAGACGTTTTTCAAGCGACCGCTTTAACTATGGCTTTGCGCCTCTCAAACGAATGATGCCAATTTGGACTAAGGAAGCCCTTCAACATTTGAAGAAGCAGAAGCACTAGTTAGAAAATTATATCTTTTGTAATATTAATATAAATTTGCTATAATAGGACCATGGAAGAAGAACAATTATTAAAATCAGGAGAGCGCATTAATCAGCTCTTTTCGACAGATATTAAAATCATTCAAAATAGAGAGGTTTTTAGCTATTCGGTGGATAGTGTTCTCTTGTCACGCTTTCCACGTTTTCCTAAGAAGGGGTTGATTGTGGATTTCTGTGCTGGGAATGGAGCAGTGGGGCTTTTTGCTAGTACTCGTACTCAAGCACAGATTTTGGCTGTTGAGATTCAGGAGCGTTTGGCAGATATGGCTGAGCGCTCTGTCCGTTTGAATGGATTAGAGGAGCAAATGCAGGTCATCTGTGATGATTTGAAAAATATGCCTGCTTACATTCAGGGAAGTAAGGTGGATATGATTTTGTGTAATCCGCCCTATTTCAAGGTGGATCCTCATTCCAACCTGAACGAGAGTGAACATTATCTCTTGGCTCGCCACGAAATCACGACTAATTTGGAAGAAATCTGTCGTAGTGCCCAGAGTATTCTCAAATCCAATGGACGCTTGGCCATGGTTCATCGTCCTGATCGACTTTTAGATATTTTGGACAGCTTACAAGGACATAATCTAGCTCCTAAGCGCCTGCAGTTTGTTTATCCAAAAAAGGAAAAGGAAGCCAATATGCTCTTGATTGAGGCTATCAAGGATGGCTCGATAAGTGGCTTTAAGGTCTTACCACCTCTCATTGTCCACAATGATGATGGTTCTTATACTCCCGAACTTGAAGAGATTTATTATGGATCATAAGGCTTATATGTATGTGCTGGAGTGCCGTGATGGTTCTTATTATACAGGGTATACGACTGATGTGAGAAGACGCCTCGCTGTCCACAACAGTGGGAAGGGAGCCAAATACACACGAGCACGCTTGCCAGTCAAACTTATCTATGCTCAAGGTTTTGCTAGTAAGGAAGAAGCCATGTCGGCTGAAGCCCTTCTCAAGCGTAAGAATAGACCACAGAAGGAAAGATTTTTATCTGAAAATCAAGATAGAAATTTACTCAGACTCAATGAAAATCAAAGAGCAAACTAGGAAGCTAGCCGTAGGTTGCTCAAAGCACTGCTTTGAGGTTGTAGATAAGACTGACGAAGTCAGCTCAAAACACTGTTTTGAGGTTGTGGATAGAACTGACGAAGTCAGTACCCATACCTACGGCAAGGCGAAGCTGACGTGGTTTAAATTTGATTTTCGAAGAGTATCAGTTGTTTTGAAGAGTAGCGGGGAGTCCTTTGACTCCTCTTACTTTTGTCAAAAATCGAAAAAAATGCTACAATAAAGAGAATAAACAAAATGAGGTATTATCATGTCTAA
>CAUTTK010000149.1:0-2739 GCA_963541475.1 uncultured Streptococcus sp.
CGTTACTACCAAGGAAAACGTGATCCAAAGATTTTGAATAAAAAACTTCCAATGGCAATGATTCACGAATCATGTGGAACCGTTATTTCTGATCCTACAGGAACCTACGAAGTTGGTCAAAAAGTTGTCATGATTCCCAATCAGCCTCCTATGCAGAGCGATGAAGAATTCTATGAGAACTATATGACAGGGACCCATTTCTTGTCTAGTGGATTTGATGGCTTTATGAGAGAGTTTGTTTCTCTCCCTAAAGACCGTGTGGTGGCTTACGATGCTATCGAAGATACGGTTGCAGCCATTACAGAGTTTGTAAGTGTTGGTATGCATGCCATGAATCGCCTATTGACTCTTGCTCATAGCAAGCGGGACCGAATCGCTGTTATCGGAGATGGAAGTTTAGCTTTTGTGGTTGCCAATATTATCAACTATACTTTGCCAGAAGCAGAGATTGTGGTTATTGGTCGTCATTGGGAAAAATTGGAACTCTTTTCATTTGCCAAAGAATGCTATATTACTGACAATATTCCTGAAGATTTGGCCTTTGACCATGCTTTTGAGTGTTGTGGTGGTGATGGTACTGGACCAGCCATTAATGACTTGATTCGCTATATTCGTCCTCAAGGAACGATTCTCATGATGGGCGTTAGCGAATATAAAGTCAATCTCAATACACGCGATGCCTTAGAAAAAGGCTTGCTCTTGGTTGGCTCTTCTCGTTCTGGTCGCATTGATTTTGAAAATGCCATCCAAATGATGGAAGTCAAGAAATTTGCCAATCGTCTTAAAAATATCCTTTATCTAGAAGAACCTGTAAGAGAAATTAAAGATATTCATCGTGTCTTTGCGACCGATTTAAACACAGCCTTTAAAACCGTGTTTAAGTGGGAAGTATGAGTACTGGAGGTTAATTGTGGAGAAAATGATTAAAGAAAAAATTTCTTCCTTACTTAGTGAAGAAGAGGAAGTCCTCAGTGTTGAACAACTGGGGGGAATGACCAATCAAAACTATTTGGTCAAAACAACAAATAAGCAATACATTGTTAAGTTCTTTGGTAAAGGGACAGAAAAGCTGATCAATCGTCAAGATGAAAAGTACAATCTTGAACTACTTAAAGATTTAGACCTAGATGTCAAAAATTATCTTTTTGATATTGAAGCTGGTATCAAAGTAAATGAGTATATTGAGTCGGCAATCACGCTTGATTCAACGTCAATCAAGACTAAGTTTGATAAAATTGCTCCAATTTTACAAACGATTCATGCTTCTGGTAAGGAATTAAGAGGAGAATTTGCTCCTTTTGAAGAAATCAAAAAATACGAATCCTTGATTGAAGAAAAAATCCCTTATGCTAACTATGAAGCAGTTAGAAAAGAAGTCTTCTCCTTAGAGAAAAGACTGGCTGACTTAGGTGTTGATAGAAAATCTTGTCATATCGATTTGGTGCCTGAAAACTTTATCGAATCACCTCAAGGACGTCTATATCTGATTGACTGGGAATATTCATCAATGAATGATCCAATGTGGGATTTGGCAGCCCTATTTTTAGAATCTGAATTCACTTTCCAAGAGGAAGAAGCTTTCTTATCTCACTATGAGAGTGACCAAACACCTGTTTCTCGAGAAAAGATTGCTATTTATAAAATTTTACAAGATGCTATTTGGAGTTTATGGACAGTCTACAAAGAAGAGCAAGGTGCAGATTTTGGTGACTATGGTGTGAATCGTTACCAAAGAGCTGTTAAAGGTTTGTCATATTATGGAGGTTCAGATGAAAAATAAAAATGGAGTTTCTTTTGGTCTACTCTCAGGTGTTTTCTGGGGATTAGGTCTAACGATTAGTGCTTATATCTTTTCGATTTTTACAGATTTGTCGCCCTTTGTGGTAGCTGCTGCTCACGATTTCTTGAGTATCTTTATCTTACTAGCTTTTCTTTTGGTAAAAGAAGGAAAAGTGCGTCTCTCAATTTTCTTAAATATTCGCAATGTTAGTGTTATCATCGGAGCCTTGCTAGCAGGCCCTATCGGTATGCAGGCCAATCTTTATGCAGTTAAGTATATCGGAAGTTCCTTAGCTTCATCTGTATCGGCTATTTACCCTGCGATTTCAGTTTTATTGGCTTTCTTCTTCTTGAAGCACAAGATTTCGAAAAATACTGTGTTTGGGATTGTCTTGATTATTGGAGGGATTATTGCTCAGACCTATAAGGTTGAACAGGTTAATTCTTTCTACATTGGGATTCTCTGTGCTTTGGTTTGTGCTATTGCATGGGGAAGTGAGAGTGTTCTTAGCTCTTTTGCTATGGAAAGTGAATTGAGTGAAATCGAAGCCCTCTTAATTCGTCAAGTGACTTCATTCTTGTCTTATCTTGTGATTGTGCTCTTCTCTCACCAGTCATTTGCAGAAGTAGCCAATGGACAATTGCTAGGTCTTATGATTGTCTTTGCAGCCTTTGATATGATTTCCTATTTGGCTTATTATATCGCTATCAATCGCTTGCAACCAGCCAAGGCTACAGGCTTAAATGTGAGCTATGTAGTATGGACAGTCTTGTTTGCAGCTCTCTTCTTGGGAACAGCACTAGATATGCTGACAATTATCACGTCACTCGTCGTCATTGCTGGAGTTTATATTATTATTAAAGAATAAAGGAGATTCGTGTGAAAGCCATCATTTTAGCAGCGGGATTGGGAACTCGCTTGCGTCCTATGACTGAAAATACCCCTAAAGCCTTGGTTCA
>CAUTTK010000150.1:0-2726 GCA_963541475.1 uncultured Streptococcus sp.
GTTCAATATCTTCAAAGGCATCCAAGTTAATGGTCGCACCCAATTCACGCGCATATGCATATTCCTTATCTGGCGTGTTGTTTGAAGAGAACATGATCTCATAACCTGGAAAATCCAACTTATGGCTCATCAAAAGCTCCACATAACTAGAGCAGTCCACACCGCAACCTTCCTCTTGAAGAATTTTCAAGATAGCTGGGGTTGGAGTAGCCTTAACTGCAAAATATTCCTTAAAGCCCTTGTTCCACGAAAAGGCTTGGTTGACGGCCCTTGCCTTCTCACGAATCCCCTTCTCATCATACAAGTGAAAAGGAGTTGGGAACTCGGCAACAATCTTTTCCAAGTCTTTTTTATTGATAAATGGTGTTTTCATAAGTTTCCTTCTATTCTATTTGCAAAGAAAGGCTGGGACAATCGTTCCAACCTTTAGTTCTATCTCTTATTTATCTTCGTCAAAGATATTGCCAACCTCAACATCGATGGCTTGGTTCTTGACATCAATATTGGTTACCTTCAAGAGTGACTTGTAGTCAAACTGCTTTTCACGTTCTTCTTGGGCATTGTCCGCAAAGACCGCTACACCAGCCAATTCTGAATCAAACTCACGCAAAAGACTAATCATCCCGTTGACAGTTCCTCCGCCTTTCAAGAAGTCATCCACAATCAAGACACGGCTGCCTGCCTTGAGACTACGTTTTGAAAGGAACATTTTCTCAATGCGGTCACCACTTGAACCGGATACATAGTTGACGCTAACCGTTGAACCTTCGGTAATTTTCAAGTCACGGCGCACAATGACAAAGGGAACATTGAGTACATTAGCAACTGCATTTGCAAGTGGAACACCCTTGGTCGCTACTGTCATAACCGCGTCAATTTTTTGGTCCATAAAGCTCTTGGCAATAATGCGACCAATATTTTTCAAGATAGCTGGTGTGCTAAGCAAATCAGACAGATAGATATAACCACCTGGCAAGATACGGTCACTTTCTGACAACTTGGCACGCAAGTCCTCAACCATTTCCTTGGCATCATGACTTGAGATTGATGGTGTGAAGATGACACCTCCACCAGCCCCAGTCACAGTCTGGATGTGGCCGATTTCAATTTCCTCAAAGGCGCGTTTGATAATGACGATATCTTCTGAGATGGATGATTTAGCAGATTCGTACTTTTCAGCAAAAGTATTGAGACTAGTTAGTTTATAAGGATTATTAATCAAATAGTTGGAAATGACAACCATCCGATCACTTCTTCTTAATTTCATTTCTATTTCCCACTTCATTTAATTTTGATATTTTATCTATTATACCATATTCACATAAAAAAACGAACATTCTTATCCTAAAAAATGCTCATTTTTCTTAAATTATTAATCTAAATCTGGTTTATAGAAGGAACGATTGTCCATAGCGAAAATTTTATTGGTCATCTCTCCTTTATCCACCAAAGCAAGAGCTGTTGACATCATCATCATGCTTGCATCCAGATTGTCAATCATATGGATAATCTCTGCTTCCATAATGCGTGGACGGACTGGGCTTCCATACTCAAGTAAGCCGTGGTGACTGAGGATAACGTGACGAAGCAAAACGACTTCTTCCTTGGTATCATCGATGCCGAGTTCCATCACTGTCTTGGTAATTTCACTATCAATCAAAGCAATATGTCCAAGGAGATTACCTCGCACTGTGTACTCGGTATGGTCTGGCCCCGTCAACTCAATGACCTTAGCCAAGTCATGCAGCATAATCCCTGCATAGAGCAGGTTCTTATTGAGCTGAGGATAGACCTCACTAATAGCATCTGCCAAACGCACCATGGTCGCCGTATGATAGGCCAAACCCGTTTCAAAGGCATGGTGGTTGGTCTTGGCAGCTGGATAGGAGTAAAATTCCTTATCATACTTGGTGTAGAGCTTTCGGACAATCCGTTGCCAGACAGGATTTTCAATTTTAAAAATCATTTGCGACATATAGTCACGGATTTCCTTGACATCAACTGGAGACTTGACCTTGAAATCAGCTGGATCATTGGGTTCGCCAGGTTGAGGCAGGCGGAGGGTAATTTGATTGACTTGAGGGGTGTTGTTATAAACTTCTCGGCGTCCTTTCATGTGGATAACCTTACCTGCGGTAAAGGCCTCAACGTTATGAGGTTGGGCATCCCAGAGTTTCCCTTCAATCTCGCCACTATCATCTTGGAAGGTAAAGGCTAGGTAGTTTTTCCCAGCTCGAGTTTGTCTCAGGTCAGCTGACTTGATTAGGTAGAAGCCTTCAAACAGCTCATCTTTTTTCATGTGACTAATCTTCATATTCTTCCTCATTTTCTTGGAAATGGAGTAGATCAAGCGCAGGCTCACCTTCTGATAACTCAATGTGACGGAGCGTCCGCTCGATAGCTGTAGTGCGACGGTTTAATAGTTCATCAATATTGCTAGAGGCATGTTGGAGATGTTTTTGTGCCTTAACCAAAATCCCACCAAACTTGCCAAACTCGGTCTTGACACTGGCAAGAGTCTTGCTGATATGGTCGGCACTCTTTTGGATATTGAGAGTCTTGAAGCCAACTGATAGGGAATTGAGGAGGGCTGATAGGGTACTTGGACCTGCAACAATAATCTGCTCCTCCCGCCTCAAGTCATCAAAGAAAACCGGATTGCGGACGATTTCTGAGTAGAGACCTTCTGTCGGAACAAACAAAACTCCAAAATTGGTCGTCCGAGG
>CAUTTK010000151.1:0-2715 GCA_963541475.1 uncultured Streptococcus sp.
GGTCATGGCTGGCAAAGATGATTGATTCTTTAAAGTTTTTCAATCCATCGTTCAAGCTTGAGATAGATTCCAAGTCCAAGTGATTGGTTGGATCATCAAGTACAAGGACATTTGATTTTAAGAGCATAAGTTTTGAAAGCATGACACGAACTTTTTCTCCCCCTGACAAGACATTTACAGGTTTGTTAACCTCATCTCCAGAGAAGAGCATACGGCCGAGGAAGCCACGTAGAAAAGTATTGTCATCTTCTTCTTTACTTGCGAATTGACGCAACCAGTCAAGGATTGACTCTCCCCCTGCAAAATCTGCCGAGTTATCTTTTGGCAAGTAAGAACGGCTAGTAGTTACTCCCCACTTGACAGTTCCTTCATAGTCAATGTCCCCCATGATTGCACGAATTAATGCAGTCGTTTGGATGTCATTTTGTCCAATAAGCGCTGTCTTATCACCTGGACGCAAGATAAAGCTGATATTATCTAAAATAGTCTCACCATCAATCTTTACAGTTAGATTTTCTACTGTCAAGAGATCATTACCAATTTCACGCTCTGCTTTAAAGTTGATAAATGGATATTTACGACTAGATGGCACAATTTCTTCTAGTTCAATCTTATCAAGCATTTTCTTACGTGATGTTGCTTGTCTTGATTTGGAAGCATTGGCAGAGAAACGAGCAACGAATTCTTGCAATTGCTTAATTTTTTCTTCTGCTTTGGCATTACGGTCTGCTAGCAATTTAGCAGCAAGCTCAGAAGATTCCTTCCAGAAGTCGTAGTTTCCGACATAGAGTTTGATTTTTCCAAAGTCAAGGTCGGCCATGTGAGTACATACTTTGTTTAAGAAGTGACGGTCGTGGGATACTACGATAACTGTGTTATCAAAGTCAATCAAGAAGTCTTCTAACCAAGTAATAGATTGGATGTCCAAACCGTTGGTCGGCTCGTCCAAGAGAAGAACATCTGGTTTACCAAAAAGTGCTTTGGCGAGGAGAACTTTTACTTTTTCACCGTTGGCCAATTCGCTCATGTTTTGATAGTGCAATTCTTCTGGAATGTTTAGGTTTTGAAGTAGTTGAGAGGCTTCACTTTCTGCTTCCCAGCCCCCAAGCTCGGCAAACTCTCCTTCGAGTTCGGCAGCACGCACCCCATCCTCGTCTGAGAAATCTTCCTTCATGTAGATGGCATCTTTCTCTTTCATGATGCTATAAAGTTTTTCATTTCCCATGATAACGACATCAATGGCACGTTCATCTTCATAGTCAAAGTGATTTTGACGAAGAACAGAGAGACGTTCATCTGGACCAAGAGAGATGTGACCAGTAGTAGGTTCGATATCTCCAGCTAAAATTTTTAAAAAGGTTGATTTTCCGGCACCATTAGCACCGATTAATCCATAAGTATTTCCTTCTGTAAATTTGATATTGACATCATCAAAAAGTTTGCGATCACTAAAACGTAGTGAAACATCAGATACTGTAAGCAATGTTTTTCTCCTATATGTGTAATATATTTATTCTACTAGAAAATATAGAAATATTCAAATTTTTATCTGTCAATTTTGTGTAAATTACATTTACAGTATACTTTACACGAATCCGTAAATAGCAAGACTGATTTATTTTGATAAATTACGGTTATTTCATTAAAAAAATGCTATAATTGAAGGGACTATATCGAAGGAGAATAAAATGACTAAACCCATTATTTTAACAGGAGATCGTCCAACAGGAAAATTGCATATTGGGCATTATGTTGGAAGTCTCAAAAATCGAGTATTATTACAGGAAGAGGATAAGTATGATATGTTTGTGTTCTTGGCTGACCAACAAGCCTTGACAGATCATGCTAAAGACCCTCAAACCATTGTAGAGTCTATCGGAAATGTTGCTTTGGATTACCTTGCAGTTGGATTGGATCCAAGTAAATCAACTATCTTTATTCAAAGCCAAATTCCAGAGTTAGCTGAGTTGTCTATGTATTATATGAATTTGGTGTCATTGGCACGTTTGGAGCGAAATCCAACTGTCAAGACAGAAATTGCTCAGAAAGGATTTGGACAAAGCATTCCGACAGGATTCTTGGTCTATCCAATCGCTCAAGCAGCTGACATCACAGCTTTCAAGGCTAATTATGTTCCTGTTGGGACAGATCAGAAACCAATGATTGAGCAAACTCGTGAAATTGTTCGTTCTTTTAACAATGCATATAACTGTGATGTCTTGGTAGAGCCGGAAGGTATTTATCCAGAAAATGAGAGAGCAGGGCGTTTGCCTGGTTTAGATGGAAATGCTAAAATGTCTAAATCACTCAATAATGGTATTTATTTAGCTGATGATGCGGATACTTTGCGTAAAAAAGTAATGAGTATGTATACAGATCCAGATCATATCCGCGTTGAAGATCCAGGTAAAATTGAAGGAAATATGGTTTTCCATTATCTAGATGTTTTTGGTCGTCCAGAAGATGCTCAAGAAATTGCTGACATGAAAGAACATTATCAACGAGGTGGTCTTGGTGATGTGAAGACCAAGCGTTATCTACTTGAAATATTAGAACGTGAACTTGGTCCTATTCGTGAGCGCCGTATCGAATTTGCTAAGGATATGGGAGAAGTTTATAATATGCTTCAAAAAGGTAGTGAAAGAGCGCGTGAAGTTGCAGGTCAAACTCTATCTGAGGTTAAAGGAGCAATGGGACTTCATTACTTTAACTAAG
>CAUTTK010000152.1:0-2708 GCA_963541475.1 uncultured Streptococcus sp.
ATTGAAAAGTGAGGCAGGATAGATGAAAAGATATTCACCTCAATTTTATTCCAATCGTCCAATTCACTCAGATAGTTCTTGATATATTCTAGTTCTTGATAGTCTTTTGGAGTCAGAAAAGAATCGCCGATGATGTTTGCGATAGCAAATTTATTGACTACACGATTGGCAATCACATAGTGTTCAGCTATTCCAGGATTTTCCAAGGGTTGATTAATCAAGCTAAGGATCTTTTTAAATTCACGCTTATAGGCTAAATCAGCAACCTGAGCCTGTAATTTATGAAATTCCGTTGGAAACATCTGAGTTTTGAGACTATCAAAGGTTTCTTTATCAATTCCAATATTAGAAAGAATCTCTTCAAATTTTTGAATGGTTATTCGAGATTTCCCTTGTTCAAACTGACGTAAAAAGTGAGGAGTCACTGTAGTCCCAGCAGCTTCCTTTTGTGTAAATCCTCTCTCCTCACGAATAGCCTTATAGACTAATCCATAAACACTTTCATCTTGCATCCTAAATCTCCTCGAGTCCTTTTTTCCATTCTATCATAATTCTACCAGTTTTTAAGGGAATTTTTAGAAAAAAGTAAATATAGTTACGCTTTTTCGGGGGGGGGGGTAATTGTTCAATAAAGGTAAATATAAATACGCTTTTCGTAAATAAGGTAAATAGCATGCTATACTGTAACCGTAAACAATAAAAATTTAAAGGAGATTTTTGATGATGAAGTCAAAAACAGTTTTAGTAACCAGCCTAGCGGCTGCAACATTTGGTCTTGTCTCTCTTGTAGACACAGCAGAAGTTCTACCTTTTTCAGCACAAACGGTGCAGGCTGACACCCAGACGATTAATCCATCTGCAAAATATTATATTCTTGTTCCCAATGATTCAGAAGTATTTTTTAAAGGATGGAAGGGAACTGCCAATCGTCCCATTATTTGGGCTACAAAAACTACTCCAGAATTATCTTACTTCGAAGAATCCGATCGCAACTATATAGCTCTTGAGAATAAGTCTGGTGCCAATTACATAGAGTGGAAGGGAACTGTAGACGAGTTTAGAGAGGCTGTGAAGAAGCTGACTGGTAAAACAACAGCTGCTACAACTCCCAAAACGTCTAACCAATCAACAACTACTACAACTTCAAAAACGTCTGGTCAATCAACACCGAATCAAAGAGATGGATGGTCGGGTTTATCTTATTATCAAAATGGTAGTAAAGTTATCAGTAAGTGGATTTTCGATAAAAACTATAATTCCTACTTCTACCTAGATGCTTCAGGTAACTTTGTCCAAAATTCTTGGGTAGGAAACTATTACCTTAAATCAGGTGGTTACATGGCTAAGAGTGAGTGGATTTTTGATAAGAACTATGGTGCCTACTATTATCTAACGTCTGAGGGGAGCTATTCTTACAGTACTTGGGTTGGTGATTATTATGTTAAATCAAATGGTAAGATGGCTACAAAAGAGTGGATTTTTGATAAAAACTATGATTCATACTATTACTTAACATCAGAAGGAAGCTATGCTCGTAACACATGGGTAGGTGACTACTATCTCAAATCAAATGGTAAGATGGCAGTCAACGAACGTACCCCAGATGGTTATCAAGTGGATGAATCAGGTAAGTGGGTTAAATAAAAAACTATAAAATGGAGGAAAATAACATGAATAAAAAGAAATTATTAGTATGTGCTGTGGCACTTTCAACAGTTGGAGTAGTATCAACAATCGACACAGCAGGAGTTCTCCCTTTTTCAGCACAAACAGTGCATGCGGATGACATCATTGCAGTTGGTAATGTTGATCACAAGGTCAATCTAAGTTTGGTTGGCTATGATAAAAATCGTGGCGTTTCTGTAACTTTTTCAACTGATAGTGTCAATCCTAATTTTGTTAATAATTGGAATAGTAAGCAAGATTATATTTTTGTAAGAACGAAACTGGTTAATGCTAAAACAAAAGAAGTTGTCGATGATGATACTGGAGCACAAGTTAGTTTAAGATCCTATGATTTAACAAAAAGTAGCAATGACTCTTATTTATATGATTCGATTCCTGACGGAGAATATAAATATGAAGCCTATGTGAGTGAATTTTATATCGATCCTCAAACTAAGCTTCGTCATCAATACAAAGGAGAATCTCCTGTCTTTAGTATTAAAGACGGTAAATTTGCTGGTCTAGTATCTTCAACACAATCATCTACAACACCAAAAGCATCTGAAACTCCAAAACCAGCCACTAGCTCTAACTCAGGTCAGACTGGTTGGTCAGGTTCTTCTTACTATAAAGCTGGTGTTAAAGTAGTCAATCAATGGATTTTTGATGTTCAGTACAATTCCTACTTCTACCTAGATGCTTCAGGTAACTTTGTTCAAAATGCTTGGTCAGGAAGTTATTACCTCAAATCAGGTGGCTACATGGCTAAGAGCGAGTGGATTTATGACAATAACTATAAATCATACTATTACTTGACAGCAGAGGGTAGCTATGCGCGTAATGCTTGGGCTGGAAGTTACTACCTCAAATCAGATGGTAAAATGGCTAAGAGTGAGTGGATCTATGATAGTAGCTACCAATCTTACTATTACCTAACGTCAGAAGGAAGCTATGCTCGTAACACATGGGTAGGTGACTACTATCTCAAATCAAATGGTAAGATGGCAGTCAACGAACGTACCCCAGATGGCTACCAAGTAGAT
>CAUTTK010000153.1:0-2686 GCA_963541475.1 uncultured Streptococcus sp.
TCCCAACATCTGGTCTCTGCAGTTTTTATGCAGAAGATGGTGGTTTGCTGATGGGATATGAAATTGATTAATTGCATTCTTGACAAGAGGTGACCATCATCTCTTGTTTTTTTGTGGTACAATAGAGCTATGAAACATTTTGATACTATTGTCATCGGTGGGGGACCTGCTGGTATGATGGCTACGATTTCTAGTAGCTTTTATGGACAGAAAACCCTCCTCATCGAAAAAAATCGGAAACTTGGAAAAAAATTAGCTGGGACTGGTGGGGGACGTTGCAATGTGACCAACAATGGTAGCTTGGACGACCTGCTAGCTGGCATCCCTGGAAATGGTCGCTTTCTCTACAGTGTCTTCTCCCAATTTGATAACCATGATATCATTAACTTTTTTACTGAAAATGGGGTTAAACTTAAGGTCGAAGACCACGGGCGCGTCTTTCCTGCTAGTGACAAGTCTCGGACTATTATCGAAGCCTTGGAAAAGAAAATCACTGAGCTAGGTGGTCAAGTTGCTACTCAAACAGAAATTGTTTCGGTTAAAAAGGTGGATGACCAGTTTGTTCTTAAGTCACCTGACCAAAGCTTCACTTGTGATAAACTGATTGTCACAACTGGTGGAAAATCCTATCCTTCCACTGGTTCTACTGGTTTTGGACATGAGATTGCCCGTCATTTTAAACACACCATTACCGAACTTGAGGCTGCTGAAAGTCCATTGTTGACGGATTTTCCACATAAGGCCTTACAAGGGATTTCTCTGGATGATGTGACACTAAGCTATGGCAAGCATGTCATCACTCACGATCTGCTTTTTACCCACTTTGGTTTGTCTGGCCCTGCTGCTCTGCGTATGTCTAGTTTTGTCAAGGGTGGGGAGATTCTCTCACTGGATGTTCTACCTCAAATTTCTGAGAAGGACTTGGCTGCATTTCTTGAAGAAAATCGGGAAAAATCCTTGAAAAATGCCTTAAAAACTTTGCTTCCAGAACGCTTGGCAGAATTTTTTGTGCAAGGCTATCCTGACAAAGTCAAACAGCTTACTGAAAAGGAACGAGAACAACTTATCCAGTCTATCAAGGCCCTCAGAATCCCTGTGACTGGCAAAATGTCCCTCGCCAAATCCTTTGTTACCAAGGGTGGTGTCAGTCTTAAGGAAATCAACCCTAAAACCCTTGAAAGTAAGCTGGTACCTGGCCTCCACTTTGCTGGCGAAGTACTGGATATCAATGCTCATACGGGTGGCTTTAACATCACTTCTGCCCTCTGTACCGGCTGGGTGGCGGGATCAAACCCAATCTAAATCTAAATTATTCAATGGCTAAATCAGCCCCAAAAGAAAGGAAGTCCTTTGGAACATATTATCTTGTTAAGGGGAGTTACTCCTAATGGAAAAAATGCTATCCCTAAAATGTCTTATCTAGTAGATATCTTGACAGAAGCTGGTTTTCAACAAGTTCGAACCTATATTCAAAGTGGGAATATCATTCTTGAAAGTGACTTAGATTTAGAAAAAATACGAGAACGTGTTCATACTCTAATAAATGAAAATATTGGTGCTGACTTAAAAATGGTAATCAAGAACAAAAGTGATTTTAAAAAAATTGTCCAAGAAAACCCGTTTGGAGAACACTATCTTTATGACCGTATACACGTGATTTTTTATCAAGAATCTATTCAAAGTCTCCCTTTAGAAAAATTGAAAATTGATTACGGTGAAGAAGAAATTTGTATCGGTAACCATTGTCTTTACCTCTATCTCCCTAGAACTGCAAAACAAAAGAAACTCCATACCAACTATCTTGAAAAGCTTTTTAATGTAGATTTGACAATGCGAAAACTAAATGTAGTAGAAAAATTATTAAGCAAGTAGTGCTTGAATTTAGTAAAAATCGGAAGAATACTCCTCCGATTTTATTTTGTCTTAGTTTGGACATAGTGGATAATGACATCTGATGTGTACTGGGCTGTCCCAGGTTCAAATTTGTCAATATTTTCCTTAAACTCTGGGTTATAGACATATCCCTTACCGATATGACCGAATACTTCAATAGTACAATCAAATCCATAAGTACGGATGGCTTGCAAGAGTTTAGCAGCCTCTTCTTGATTTTCGGTTGCTGTTACAGGTAGACCAGCTTGAAGATTTTGTGCCAAGGCTTGAAAAACTTGGTTGAAGGCAGCCGTAGCCTCATCTTCGTGACCTTTCTGGCGCTCCAGCGCTTGGTCCATGACTTCTTGTCCATATTTCTCTACCGCCTCTTGGTGGTATTTTTGATGGTCTTGGTAGTTAAATCCAGCAAATTTCTCTTGAATGCTCATTTCTCTTTCTCCTTTTTGTTCTTGAATGGTTTTTTGCAAGGTTGAAATCAAGGTATCCAGATGTTCCCTTTCTCGAGTCAAATAGTCCAACTGCCTGGTCAAGTGAGGCAATAAGTCTGATCTATCTTCCTTTAACAGCTCTGATATTTTTTCTAAAGAAAAGCCTAGATATTTGTAGTAAAGAATAACCTGAAGGCGTTCCAAATCTTCCTGACTGTAGGTTCGATAGCCGTTTTCCGACTTTAAAGGAACCAAAAGTCCTATCTTATCGTAGTGGTGCAGGGTCTTGACAGAGACACCCGAAAGCTGGGCAGCTTCTTTTATATGGTACATGATTTCCTCCTTACAATGATAGTATAACCCCT
>CAUTTK010000154.1:0-2662 GCA_963541475.1 uncultured Streptococcus sp.
GTTCATTAAAAAAATAATCTAATGGTACTTCAAGTCGTTGGGAGAGTTTGAACAAAAGATCTGCGGAGGGAATAAAATGACCTCTTTCAATTTTACTAATCTGACTTTGTTCACAAATTCCTTCTGCAAGAGTTTGTTGGGAGAGACCTAACTCTTTTCTCTTTACTCTGAATTTCTCAGCGAGTATATTCATAAAAAATATTATTCCTTTCTACTTAACTTAATTATATTTCTTTTAGTTAAAAATAGCAAATCTGGAATAAAAAATGTTTATGTGAAATAATGTATAAAAAAAGTCGAAATGAACATAAAAATTTGACTGATTTTTATATGTGTGTTAGAATTAAGCAGAAAGAAAGAAGGTTCACAATATAAGATGAGGAGAAATCGTAGAATTAAAAAATAGTTATATTTGTATTACTAAGTGTTCTTGCATTTGGTAATGCAATTCCCTATCAACAGTTTGTTCAGAAGAATAGACAAATGGTAAAGTTTATAACTTTGCTTCATCTGGTGAGTGGATTTAAAATCGGAGGGTATGTAGATGAAAATTTTGAAAAAAACTATGCAAGTTGGACTGACAGTCTTTTTCTTCGGCTTGCTAGCAACAAGTGCAGTATTTGCAGATGATTCTGAAGGATGGCATTTTGTACAAGAAAACGGAAGAACCTACTACAAGAAGGGGGAACTCAAAGAAACCTACTGGCGAGTGATTGATGGTAAGTACTATTATTTTGATTCTTTATCTGGAGAGATGGTTGTCGGCTGGCAATATATACCTGCTCCACACGAAGGGGTTACGATTGGTTCTTCTCTAAGGCAAGATATTGCTTTTAGACCAGATTGGTTTTACTTTGGTCAAGATGGGGTACTACAAGAATTTGTTGGTAAGCAAGTTTTAGAAGCAAAAATTGCTACCAATACCAACAAACATCATGGGGAACAATATGATAGTCCAGCAGAGAAACGAGTCTATTATTTTAAAGATCAACGTAGTTATCACACCTTAAAAACTGGTTGGGTTTATGATGAGGGGCACTGGTATTATTTACTGAAGGATGGTGGCTTCGATGCTCGTATCGACAGTTTAACGGTTGGGGAGCTAGCACGTGGTTGGATCAAGGATTATCCTCTAACTTATGATGAAGAGAAGCTTAAAGCGGCTCCATGGTACTACCTAGATCCAGCAACTGGCATTATGCAAACAGGTTGGCAATATCTAGGTAATAAGTGGTACTACCTCCGTTCCTCAGGAGCAATGGCCACTGGCTGGTATCAAGATGGTTCAACGTGGTATTATCTAGATGCTCAAAATGGTGATATGAAGACAGGTTGGGCTAATGTTGGTAATAAATGGTACTATCTTCGTTCATCAGGTGCAATGTCCACAGGTTGGGTGAAAGATGGTTCAATATGGTACTATCTAAATGCAAGTAATGGAGACATGAAAACAGGCTGGTTCCAAGTCAATGGTAAATGGTACTATGCGTATGGTTCAGGTGCTCTAGCTGTTAATACCACAGTAGATGGTTACTACGTAAACTATAATGGTGAGTGGGTTAAGTAACGAATGCTAATCGTAACTGTAGTTGATACTTAACTTAGTAAAAAGGGATTTTTTCTACCATTTGTCAACTCTATCAATTTTTAAGAATTAAATGAGTCAAGACAGTAGTTATTCAGTATATTTATCTACTGTAGTAGGTTGAAGAAAAGCTAAGAATGAGAAAGAGTCTGGGACAAAAGTCTAACCTTAAATATAAAAAGCGAACAAAACAAGTTATCTGACAATCAGAATCCTGTCTTGTTCGCTTTTTTGTCTAATCTATCGATTTTAAAAATTTATAATAAAGAATTCCTAAAATCAAAATCTTTTTGTCTCAGCCTCTTTCTTTATTATGTGACTAATAGTCACATAATAAAACCGCTTTCTCATATAATCTTTTAGAAAACCTGTTGCTAAAAGAAATAAAAATTGATAGAATAAGGATTGTCTAAAAAATTTTAAGGAGAATCTATCAAATGGATTTCACATGGGCAATTAAATATGCCACTGAATTTTTGGCTACTGCTCTTTTGATCATTCTTGGAAATGGTGCAGTTGCCAACGTTGAACTTAAAGGTACGAAAGGTCACCAAAGTGGCTGGATCGTTATCGCTGTTGGTTACGGTATGGGGGTTATGATTCCTGCCTTGATGTTTGGTAACGTATCTGGAAACCACATCAACCCAGCCTTCACTCTTGGACTTGCAGTAAGCGGTCTCTTCCCTTGGGCACAAGTTGCGCCTTATATCATCGCACAAGTTTTGGGTGCTATCTTTGGTCAAGCCTTGGTTGTGGCAACACACCGCCCATATTACTTGAAAACTGAAAATCCAAACAACATCTTGGGTACTTTCTCAACAATTTCAAGTTTGGATAATGGTACAAAAGAATCACATTTCGCAGCAACTGTTAATGGTTTTGTAAACGAGTTTATCGGTTCATTTGTTCTTTTCTTTGCAGCCCTTGGTTTGACTAAAAACTTCTTTGGTGCTGAATTAGTATCAAAAGCACAAGCGGCTATTAATGCTCAAGTTACACAAGCAACTACTCAAGGTCAAACTATTCCTCAAGAACAAGTAACAGCAGCACTTGACCAAGCTAAAGAACAAGTAGCAC
>CAUTTK010000155.1:0-2548 GCA_963541475.1 uncultured Streptococcus sp.
ATTTTACTGAAATTTTAGCCTCCCCTCTAGGATGGCAAATGACATTCCCTATCAAAAATGGTAAAATAAGAAAAAATAATCCGAGAATCGAGGAAAGAAGATGCAAGAAAAGATTTTGGTAACGGGTGGAGCTGGTTTTATCGGAACCCACACTGTTATTGAGTTAATCCAAGCAGGTCATCAGGTTGTTGTGGTGGATAACCTTGTCAACAGCAACCGTAAAAGTTTAGAAGTTGTTGAAAGAATAACAGGAGTTGAAGTGCCTTTCTATGAGGCAGATATCCGTGATACGGATACTCTCAGAGATATTTTCAAGCAAGAAGAACCAACAGGTGTCATTCATTTTGCTGGTTTGAAGGCTGTTGGAGAATCTACCCGTATTCCTCTTGCCTACTATGACAACAATATCGCAGGAACTGTTAGCCTTTTGAAAGCCATGGAAGAAAACAACTGTAAAAACATCATTTTCAGTTCTTCTGCAACAGTTTACGGGGATCCGCACACAGTGCCAATCTTGGAAGATTTCCCACTTTCAGTGACCAATCCATATGGTCGCACCAAGCTTATGCTTGAGGAAATTTTGACCGATATTTACAAGGCAGACTCAGAATGGAATGTGGTCTTACTTCGTTATTTCAACCCAATCGGAGCCCATGAGAGTGGAGATTTGGGAGAAAATCCAAATGGTATTCCAAATAATCTTTTGCCATATGTGACTCAAGTAGCCGTTGGAAAATTAGAGCAAGTGCAAGTGTTTGGAGACGATTACGATACGGAAGACGGAACTGGTGTTCGTGATTATATCCACGTTGTCGATTTGGCTAAAGGTCACGTTGCAGCTCTGAAAAAAATTCAAAAAGGTTCAGGTCTAAACGTTTATAACCTTGGAACAGGTAAAGGCTACTCAGTTCTTGAAATTATCCAAAACATGGAAAAAGCAGTGGGACGCCCAATTCCTTATCGCATCGTAGAACGTCGCCCAGGTGATATTGCAGCCTGCTATTCAGATCCTGCAAAAGCCAAAGCAGAACTAGGCTGGGAAGCAGAATTAGGCATCACCCAAATGTGTGAAGACGCATGGCGTTGGCAAAGCAAGCATCCAAATGGATTTGAAGACTAAGATGGTGATGTCAATCATTGTCCCCTGTTTAAACGAAGAGGAAGTACTTCCTCTTTTTTATCAGGCTTTGGAAGCTTTGATTCCTGACTTGGAAGCAGAAATCGAGTATATATTTGTCGATGATGGATCAAGTGATGGAACCTTGGAACTCTTAAAGGCCTATCGGGAGCAAAATCTGGCAGTGCATTATCTTTCTTTCTCTCGAAATTTTGGCAAAGAAGCAGCCCTCTATGCAGGCTTGCAATATGCGACAGGAGATCTGGTGGTGGTGATGGATGCAGACCTCCAGGATCCTCCTAGTATGCTGCTTGAGATGAAAGCCTTACTAGACCAGAATGCAGATTTGGACTATGTAGGAACACGGAGAACCAGTCGGGAGGGAGAACCCTTCTTTCGCAGTTTCTGTGCAGACCTATTTTACCGCCTCATGCAAAGAATCAGTCCAGTAGCCCTGCCGTCAGGTGTCCGTGATTTTCGCATGATGAGAAGATCTGTGGTCGATGCCATTTTAGCTTTGACCGAGTCCAATCGTTTTTCTAAGGGACTCTTTGCCTGGGTCGGTTTTAAAACCCACTATCTGGACTATCCTAATGTCGAAAGGCAGGCTGGCAAGACCAGTTGGAGTTTTAGGCAACTCTTTTTCTACTCCATTGAAGGGATTGTTAATTTTTCAGATTTTCCCTTGATTATAGCCTTTGTGGCTGGTCTCCTATCTTGTTTTATTTCTCTGCTTATGACTTTTTTCGTTGTGGTTCGGACTCTCATTTTGGGCAATCCAACATCAGGTTGGACCTCTCTGATGGCTGTTATTCTCTTTCTTGGGGGAATTCAACTCTTGACCATTGGAATTCTCGGCAAGTACACCAGTAAAATTTATCTAGAGACTAAAAAAAGACCACTTTATCTCGTCAAAGAAAAAAGTGACCTTCCTGATTTTACAGAAAAAAATAAAGAGAAAAGACTATAATTTTACATGGAAATATGCTAAACTAGAAAGAGTGAAACGTGCTTGTCAATTTACTATGAAAGATTAGAGTTTATCTTTAATCAAGGCACGTGTCGGACAGTTTCTAACAGCTTCTACGACGTCCTGGCTAGGAGAAATTTCTTTTTCTAGTTGGTCAGGGTCATCGTAAAAACGCACGATTCCATTATCGTGGTAGTCAAATAAGTCAGAATAAGTTTGGCAAAGCCCACAGGCAATGCAGCGTTCAGGTATAAGTGTGATTTTCATATTTATATTGTAATAAGAAAAGTCAAAAAAAACAAGGAGTAAGGTATGGCAAAAGAACCGTGGCAAGAAGATATTTATGAGAATCAGGAAGAACAGACGAGAACGGAACGACGCCAACGTAATCAAAAAGGTACAGGCGTTGTTGCAAATCGTGTTTTGACTATTCTAGCTAGTCTCTTTTTCGTGATTGTTGT
>CAUTTK010000156.1:0-2514 GCA_963541475.1 uncultured Streptococcus sp.
ACTTGGGCAAAGCCATCCTTGAGATTGATTCGAGCAGCTCGCACACTCTTGATTTCAGTTCCAGTCAGGACCATTCCTGCCTCTAGCGTATCTACGATTGTATAGTCGTGGCGCGCCTTTTTATTTTGCGCGACGACCTTTCCCTCGCCCTTTGCCATGCTTGGCTCCTTTCTTAGCTACTTCCTTGTAAAAAGGTTTCTTGCCCTTTTTCTTCTTGTCTTTTTGTGAATGCTTGCGCTTATCATTTGAGCGTCCTGATTTTCTCTTATCTTCCTTCTTATCTGAACGACGACTTGAACCACGTCCTCTGTCATTTCGACTAGACTGTTTCAAGCCTTTTTCAATCACATCAAATTCACTTGGGATATAAGAGAAATCAATTTCCCCCGTCATCTTATCCGCTCTTTCAACTCGAATACGAATCTGTTGTCCTACACGGAAGGTTGTTCCTGATTTCTCCCCACGAAGAGTCAAATCCCGCTCATTGAAATGATAAAATTCAGGTAGATTGGTGATGTGAATCAAGCCTTCAACTGTGTTTGGCAATTCAACAAAGAGACCGAATTTAACGATGCTAGACACAACCGCATCGTACTCTTCGCCCACGTATTCTTCCATATACTCAGCCTTTTTCATGGCTTCGACTTCACGCTCAGCCTCAATGGCACGACGTTCACGGTTGGAAGACTGGGTCGCAATCTCTGGAATCACTTGCTCAAAATGCTCTGCTATTTCTTTAGAACGGCTGTAATCACGAATCATACGGTGAACAAGAAGGTCTGGATAACGACGAATCGGACTAGTAAAGTGAGTATAGTAATCTGCTGCTAATCCATAGTGACCCTGATTATGCTCCGAATAGCGAGCCTGCTGCATGGAGCGAAGAAGCATCATAGACAATACATCCGCATAAGGCTCTCCCTCAACAGTACGCATGATGTCTTGGAGGGCCTCCTGGCTAATCTCGCTGGCAGTCCCATAAATGCGCAAGCCAAAACTTGAAGCATAATCAATAAACTTCTGAACCTTTTCAGCCTTTGGCTCCTCGTGAATTCGATAGATGAAAGGCAAATCCAGCTTGCTGAAATACTCGGCAACTGTTTCATTGGCCATCAACATGAAGGACTCAATCATGCGCTCGGCAACACCACGCTGACGAAGAACGATATCAACAGGCTTACCTTGCTTATCCACTAAAATCTTCGCTTCATTGGTATCAAAATTGAGGGCTCCACGTTTCACACGCATGTTTTCTAAAGTTTCATGAAGCTTGGCCATCAGTTCGATACTTGGTACAATTTTATGATATTCTTGTCTCTTCTCCTCGTCACCTGCTAGGATATCATTGACATCGCTATAGGTCATACGGAAGCTTGTCTTGATAACCGTTTGTGTGATGGTGTAATTGACCACACGACCATGTTTATCAATCTCCATAATAGCAGATTGGGTCAGACGGTCAACTTGTGGATTAAGGGAACAGATACCATTTGATAGTCGTTCTGGAAGCATTGGCACCACACGGTCTGTCACATAGACAGAAGTCGCGCGGTTAAGGGCTTCCTTATCAAGGGCAGAACCCTCGGTCACATAGTAGGAAACGTCTGCAATATGAACTCCAAGCTCCAGATTTCCATTTTTCAAGGCTTTGATATGTACTGCATCATCCAAGTCCTTGGCATCGGCACCGTCAATGGTAAAGGTAATCTCATCTCTTAGATCCAGACGGCCTTCCATATCCTTTTGAGACGGAACATCAGGCACACTTTCTGCTTCCTTGACAACAGCTTCTGGAAACTCGGATACAATGTCCATAGACTCCAAAACCTCAAGGACATCAATCCCAACATCCGTCGAGTGCCCCACCACATCAAGGACACTAGCGACAAAGAAATCATGTTTCTTGCTTGGGTATTTGTCGATAAAGACCTTGAGAACTTCTGTTCCTTCTAGTTTAAGAGCTGGTTTCTTAACATAAATCGGTTGACTGATTTTCTGATTTTTCGAACGGATGTAGCCAGCATACTTGGGCTTTTCCTGATCTAGAACGATTTGACCGACAACGGTTGTCAAACCATGTTCTAGAATATCGATAATTTTGGCTTCTGCTGCTGTTCCCTTATTACGGTCAGCAACTTTCTTGATGACAACCTCAACCGTATCGCCATCAATAGCATAGTTGACATCGTTTTTTCCTACAAAAAGGTCGTCCTCCTCGCCTTCTAGGCTGACAAAACCAAAGCCATTTTTATGGGCATGAAAAATCCCCTTGAGAGTAATCTCATGTTTTTTCTTGGCTTCCAAAGTCAGACTACCATCTTCCTCAAAGCGTATCTGATGCTTTCTTTCCATTAGGGACAAGGTTTTAATCAACTCACGAAAATCCTTGGACCCGTCTTTTCCCAAAGCCTGAGCCAAGTCATTGACCGTCACCTTTCCCTTATCTTGCAAATATTCTTTTATTCTATCTTTCATATTTTCTTTCTAGATTTTTAATTTTCTTTTACTGTAAAA